>CAYMXM010000839.1:0-1883 GCA_964394065.1 uncultured Pirellula sp.
CCTGTCGTTCGCAATTATTGTGCCGAACAGTATTGGGTCAGGCCTCTTTGATTTGCTCTGGGAGCAGGAAGAAAGACTCACACCAAGGCGACCAAGGCGCAAAGGCGCCAAGAAAGGAAAAGAGGAGTTCTTCATTGACGCCTTGGCGAGAGGTTCCCCTTATCCGTGGCATCCGAGCAATCCGTGGTTGTTTACCTACTCGTTCCCACCCTCGCTCTGTTCTCACTTCTGGTTCGCTTCGATCCGAACTCTCAAATCAAAGAGGCCTGACCCCTTTGATGGGATCATCGGGGCGGGAATAGGGCGTGCCGCCTCGGCTGTCGATGACGCTGGGAATTGCGCCAATTGGGTTTCGAGGTTCGTTCGCGGAGAGTGCTTTGCTGCAGGAACGCCGGTATTGATTTCGGAACTACCAATTTCTCCTGAGCTCGATTCTCTTGTTTGGACCGAACTCGACTGGTGCGAAGAGTTGGTTGCGCCCTACGCATTGGCGGGCGACATAGAGGCTGGAAATTTAGCGATCAAGTCGTCATGTTTGGTCCATGCGGTTTCGCGAACAACGATGTACCAGATTCCGATCGAAGAGGTTCCACTCGGGGCAAGGGTCAATGCGAAGAATCCTGCGGCATTTAAAGAGGAGTCTATCCTCAATGCGCAAGAGTCTACGTGGCGGTTGCTTTCTTTAGAGATTGAACGTGATGATGGGGTACGTGTGGAGGTAGATATCCTACGTCCTGTGGCTTGGATTCAGGAGCGAGGGCTTGCTTCTGGAAGGGAAATTAGCATCCGTTTGGAAGAGTTGAATTTCTGCGGCTCAGCAACCGTTCGCTCAATAGAGGCCTGCCCACCTATTGCCAACGGGGCAGGGAATCTCGTCACCGGACGTTTCGTAACTCGTGGCGCGACCAACTTAGTTTCGTCCACTTTTAACGACGGAACAGTACTAACAGGGACGAATATCCATCCGGTGTGGTCGCTTGATCGGCTGGATTGGGTGCCACTAGGCGAACTCCAGATTCACGAACGCATTCTTAGCCAAGATGGGCCACTCTACTTAGTTGATCGGGTTGCTTTCACGCAGCCGACCGATGTTTACAATATCGAAGTTGACTGCGAGCATGTTTACGAGGTGGGCGAAGCGGGGATTTTAGTGCATAATACATGTCCCTCTTTGAGCTCAGTCCCGCAGGGACACTCACGTGTGTATCGAGCTGTTAGTGAAGCAGAGTATCAAGACATTCTACAGTCTGGAGCGTTGAGGCCTGGCCCCAACTCCCTTGAAGGGAAATGGTTTTCTGATACGATTGAGGGGGTGCAAAAGCATGGCAAGGCGCTTCATGGCGAGGGTAACTTTAAAGTGATTGAAGTAGATATACCAATTTCGGTTCTAAACAAAACGCCAATCAATATTCGCCTTCCAAATTTGGACGGCCGCGGCCCAGCGTCCTATATCGGGTTTGATGATCTAAATGGATTGTTACCGAGAATTTTCGGAGGTAGCTGAGCTGATGAATGCGAAGATTCGTTGGTTTCGAAGAGATGAAGGTGGGCGTGTAGCGTTGCCTGCCTGTGAAGGCGATCCACCCTACGCAACTGTCGTGCACTTTAAGGATTCTGTCGATTCCTGGCCTCCGGCTATTGCTTGGTCACTAATAGTTGAAAAGGTTCGAGTGTTAGAAAGCGAATATGATTGGCTTGTCAATGTTCGTTATATGTTTCCTGAGGCTCCCTCATCTGAACTGAAACCAGGTCGCGAGTTCGAACTGTACGAGGGTGGGAGGCGTGTGGCAGAAGGTATTCTTGTAGGAACCACAAAGGGGTCAGGCCCGAATGGCACTGTCGTCTCTAAGTCCTTTTAGGTGCACTCTTTGCGTAATTCCCTT
>CAYMXM010000840.1:0-1869 GCA_964394065.1 uncultured Pirellula sp.
CTTTTAGGGGAGAGGGGCTGGGGGTGAGGGGTTGAAGTGCGAGAAACAAAGGCCACTACTACTGGCTAGTGCACCGATCTTGGCTTCCACCGAATCAATTCGGTGGAGAGCGGAAGAGGCTTTCTGAATGGAAATCATTCGAACACCGGCGCTATGCTTGGAAAACCTCGGGGGCTTGGGGGCTGGCCCCCAAGGTGGTACAGGTTGGGACCCGCCAACGTAGCCGATGTTTCTAACACTCCTACCCCTCACCCCCGGCCCCTCTCCCCGAAGCGGGGCGAGGGGAGCAGAGATATAAAGCGCGCCGCGATCTAGGGCGCCAAAGCGGTGTCCGACGGGGACGAGCCCCGGTCGGACAAGAAGCAGATCAGAGATTAGCCGGTGGTGCTCTGCCACCCTCTGCGGTTCCATCTTTCTGATTCGTTCGATTCGTAAGATTCGTGGTTGTTCCCTACGACAAGCAGATCTTTCTGGCGTGAAAGGCTTCGGCGTATCCGCTGGGGGAGCGGCATTCGATGGAACGCAACTGCATCAGGCTTCGGAATGTCGCCGCTTCATACCAAACCTTCTCCCGCTGCGACTCGAACTCTCCCATCAGTAGAGAGAGCTTCCGCTCGGCAAGCATCGAATCGATCGGCATGTAGACATTCGGGCGCCCTAAGTCCCCTTCATACTTCGGAATTTCATATTCCAAAATCAAATGATCCCGAAACGCATTCCAGGTCACCTCGGCGATCGTTCGATGGTCCTGATGCGCGTCTTCGAGACGATGCGTAAAGATGAGATCGGGTGAGACTTCTTTCGCGAGCTTGGCAACAGTTCCCTTGATCTCGCGCAACTGAACCGGGAACAACGTATCCTCAAACGCAAAGGTGTGAAGTTTGCAGTTGGGAAAGGAACCACACCATACTTGAAAACTTTGCAACGCTTCTTGGCGACGCTCCGGAGTAGTCGAGAAGACTACCCAGTCGACGGAAAGTTCGGGGCGAGCATTTAACAAGGTTAACAAAGTCCCTCCGCAACCGATTTCAATATCGTCGGCATGCGCTCCGAGACAGAGGACCGCTTTGGCTTGGGAAAGGGAGAGTTGCAACGCCATAAACCTATCGCTCCCTACCGCTCACGCCAGACTTCCCAAGGTGTTTCACCTCGAGCATGAAGATCATCGAACATCTGCTTTTCCTTGAACGTATCCATGCAGGCAAAGAAGCCTGGGTAGTTCAGACAGAACAGCTTGTTCTGAGCGATCAAGCGTTGGAAAGGAAGGGGAACGATCTCTTCTCCTTCCTGAATCACGTCGAAGATTTCGCGCTCGAATACGAAGAAACCCGCATTGGCGAGCAAACTGGTTTCGCTTACAGCGGTGATATCTGAAACGGCTCCGGTCTCGTTCGCCTCAACCACATGGAAGGTCTGGACTGGCCGAACCCCGAGGAACGTCGCGGACGCTTTGTTCTTCCGATGGGTGTCGATGAGGTCGGTTAGAGGTACATCGCTCAACCCGTCGGTGTAGTTCGCGAGAAAGGTTTGCTCCCCATCCAAGTGATGTTCGACCGCTTTGAGACGTTGCCCGATGTTGGAGGTGATTCCGGTATCGACGAAGGTGATGCGCCATTCGTGAATATCGCGAGACAAAAGTTGAATCTCGCTGTTGTTTCCGTGGATGACGAAATCGTTGGAGAGGCATTCGTTGTACTTGAGGAAATACTCTTTGATGAGTTCCCCTTTCCAACCCAAACAGAGGATGAAGTCTTTGTGCCCGTAATGGGCGTAATACTTCATGACATGCCAAAGGATCGGACGGTTTCCGACGTGGACCAGCGGTTTGGGAATGGCTTCGGAATATTCGCGAAGTCGCATGCCGAGACC
>CAYMXM010000841.1:0-1867 GCA_964394065.1 uncultured Pirellula sp.
TCTATACGTGGGGCCAGCCCCACGCCTAAGTTCGAGACGCCCCTACCCGGGGCTATCCAGCCTTGACCTACGGTCAAGACTAAGGCAAAGCTCTCCTCTTCCTCAAGTCTCACCCCTCAAGCCAGATTCGTAAGATTCGCCCGATCCGTGGTTACCCGTCCCCCACCTCCCCGTAAACTATAACACGGATTTCCCCTCTCCCCTTATTACTTACACCTTATACCTTACCGCTTACACCTTACCGCTTACACCTTACTCCTGTTCCGTGCTCGATCATCCTACCCGTCCTTTCTTCATTCCTCTTCCGAACCACCTGGAGCCACTCCAGTGCTTCGAGCGGTTGCGCCACCTTCCTTATTGCTGCTGGCTCGACTCGGCTTTACCGGGGGACCGACAGAACCAGTATTCCTTCCTATGCGCCGCTCCGGTCGAAGTTCTCGAACTGGAACGACCTGTCGCCGACCCACTCGCGAAGCTGGAAATGTGGCTGGAACGCTATCGATCCGAACGGATACCGAATCTTCCCCCCTTTCAAGGAGGTGTCGCGGGCTACCTTTCCTACGAGTTCGGGAAGTGCTTTGAAAGGCTCCCTTCTCCAAAACACGATGAGTTTTCCCTCCCAATCGCGGTCCTAGCCCTCTACGATGTGGTCCTCGCTTGGGACCATCACCAACAGAAGGGATGGCTAATCTCCCAAGGATTCCCCGAGCGGGAATCGACGGCGAAGCGACTTGAACGAGCCATGCAACGGGCAGGTCAGTTTCTATCCGCACTCGGCGTGAGCCTTCCTAACGAGTTCCCCCCTCCGACTTCCGCAGGAAATCCGAAGGGTGGAGTCGCAATCGCGACTTCGTGGAAGGGAGAAGCCTCCCCCTTCCCAAGCGTCCATGCGACCGCCCATGGGTTAACGGCTCCGCAGTACGACACGCGCCTCACCCGCGAATGGGTGGGAAACTTTGATAGCAAAGGGTATCGAGAAAACGTCCAGCGGGCCCGGGATTACATCTATGCGGGGGACATCTTCCAGGTCAATCTCTCTCAACGTCTTCTCCGTCCAGCCCAATGCGATTCGGCAGAACTCTATCTTCAGTTGCGATCGGTGAACGGAGCCCCGTTTGCCGGGTACTTTGATTTCGGGGAGGGGCAGATTCTAAGCGCCTCACCAGAACGGTTCGTCCAGGTCCGCGACCGGTGGATTGAAACCCGCCCTATCAAAGGGACCCGAAGGCGAACTGGGGATCCCGAACGAGATCAGGAGCTTGCCGAGGAGCTTGCGAAGTCTCCGAAAGACCGAGCTGAAAACACGATGATCGTCGATTTGCTTCGAAACGATCTCTCGAAGGTTTGTGAATGCGATTCCGTCGAGGTCGAAGAGTTTTGCAAAGTCGAGGAATACCCATACGTCCTCCACCTCGTCAGTTCGATCCGGGGAAAACTGCGGGAGGATGCGACGATCAGCGATCTCTTTTCCGGGATATTCCCTGGGGGAAGTATCACGGGCGCCCCAAAGATTCGGGCCATGGAGATCATCGCCGAATTGGAACCCACGGCGCGCGGACCTTATTGCGGTTCACTCGGGTATTGCAGCAGCGATGGTTCCATGGATTGGAACATTCTCATACGAACCGTCGTCGCTTCTCGCGGCTGGTGGCAATTACAAGTAGGAGGCGGAATCGTCGCGGCTAGCAATCCGGAGCTTGAGGAAGAAGAGACTTGGACCAAGGCTGCTGGAATGGTAGCAGCGATCGATTCCATCTCACCACGAATGTAGAACGGAATTCATTCCGTTAAACAACGCTTCTAATCAAAGCCGCCGTCAACGCTGTGAGCTGGCCTCTACCTCAGGGCTGTTCAAGTGCCACGTCGG
>CAYMXM010000842.1:0-1864 GCA_964394065.1 uncultured Pirellula sp.
TCCCCCCATCACAACCCGTGGCGTTAGCGAGGGACAGCGTCGCGAGTGCACGTAGACCTTGTCGGGAGTATCTCAGGCGTCGGGTGGCACGTCCCTGAGGCACGAAGGGCGTGTTATGAGACCTCGCATTGGATGCGTGGTTGCCAGCGCTGTCCCTCGCTTACGCCACGGGTTGTGATTTTCGGGCCTCGCTTGCGCGTCGGGTTTGTACTGATAGCTACTAATGACCGACGCGACCGAGGAAGACGGCGCCGACGGTTTTTAGGACCAGCTTGGTGTCGGTTAGGATCCCACGGTCTTCTGCGTATTGGCGATCGAGACGCATCCACTCTTGGAAGCTCATCTTGCGCGACTTCCCGATTTGCCAAGTGCAGGTGAGTCCCGGCTTGGTATCGAGTCGTTTGCGTTGCCAGGAGGCGCACTGCATGTCTTCGGCGATCGGCAACGGACGGGGGCCGACGATCGACATGTCACCCATCAAAACGTTCACGAGCTGAGGTAGTTCGTCCGCACCCACCTTCCTAAGGAAATTCCCGACCTTCGTAACACGCGGGTCGTTGGAGAGTTTAAATGCAGGGCCATCTCGTTCGTTCCGTTCTTGCAGAGCCCCCTTCAATTCCTCGGCATCGACGACCATCGTTCGAAGCTTGTAGATAGCAAACGGTCTGCCGAACTGCCCGCATCGCATCTGTTTGAAGAAGATTGGGCCTCGCGACGTAAGCTTGATCGCTATCCCCGCTATGACGATGACAGGAAGTGTCGCGGCTAGACCGAGGAGAGCCCCTGCGAGATCCAGTCCCCGCTTCCACTTCGGGAAGGGAGTGGAGCAGTATTCAAGCATTGCTTCCTCGCGATGGCCTCGAACGGGAGCGACAGCCTTGACAGCAGGTTCTGCACAGAGGGTTGCTTGCGAGCCACCACTTTGCGCGTACTCTACTTCGGAACCGTCACCAAAACTAGCATGGATGTGCTCGGGGGAAACTCTCCGTAGAACTGTATTCTCACCGCCGGATCGGGGATCTTCCCGATCCGAAGAAAAGTCCGACTCCCTAGCCTTATCAGAAGTGTCGAAATGGGGGCCCAAGCCGGGGCCTTGGCCATCGTGTCCGGAGTAGGTGAAAACCTCGGTTTCGATTTCAATGTCCAATGAGCGGGCCAGTTGATGCAGATCGTCCAGAACCTTCTGAGCACCTTCGAGACTCGTCATGGGCAAAACAATCCCAACTCCTCCCCTCCGAAGAAAACCTGCATCGTCCGAAAGACGAAGACGCTCTTCTAGGTAGCGATCGAGATAAGGAGCCCACTTGTCGAAGCTCTCCTCTGGAGTTCGAACAACAATCAGCGAAAAATGCAGGAAATAGCGGTCGCATCTTTCCCGTTCTTTGGCCAGATTCCGTTCCATATCCTTTGCTAAAAGCAGCTTGCTTAAGCGAAACAATCCCTGTTTTCGTTTGGTGATTCTACGCAATCCCAACATGAATCCAGTAATCCCAGTTGTGCAGCACGAGGACCTAGCAGGGGGGCCTACCTAGCCAGTACGTCCGATGACCATCTCCGATGTGGCTCCCATCATCGCATAGCAGCAATTCTTTTCGAGCCGTTTTATTTTAAAAAAACCATAAAAATCACCCAACCCTCCCAGTTTTTCTGGCGAGGGCTGAAAATGCATACTATGTGCGTTGTGGAAGGGTACACTGGAGATGGATTTAAGGGAGGAAACGCCCCGCAGGGTGCCCCGACGCATCGGTGTAAGGGGGGACGCGAAGCTTCCCCCCCATCACAACCCGACGCGTTAGCGAGGGATAGCGTCGCGAGTGAACGGAGCCCTTGTGGGGAATGTCTCAGGTGCCGGGTGGCACGCCCC
>CAYMXM010000843.1:0-1852 GCA_964394065.1 uncultured Pirellula sp.
CGCGACGCGTCCTAGGGCGCCAAAGCTGTGTCCGACGGGGACGAGCCCCGGTCGGGCGAAAAGCGAATCAACGGAACAAAACTTGCGCAAACCTAATCCCTCACAACCACAACTTTCTGACAGCCCAAACCGGCCCCAGGGTGTGTTGCGCGGTCGTTCCATGCGATGAGGGTTCCTCAAATGGAAGCGTAAGTTGTGATGCGATCCATTTTGAAATAGAGCCCCGACCGCTTCACACACCCTACCTTCCGTCCTTATCCCTTACAACTTACTTCTCATATCCTCGCTTCAATCCCTAGTTTCTTCATCTTCTTATAGAGGGTCGTGCGATTGATTCCGAGGAGATCGGCGGTGATGTTGCGATTCCATTCGTTGGCTTCCAATGCTGCTACGATGATTTGACGTTCCGGGCCTTCTAAAGCTTCGCTCAAGGTTTGGACAGGAACCATCGGTCGCTTGGATCGGTGGCTAGCATCGGTCGCTGCTGCTTCCTCGAGTTCCATTTCCAACGAAGGTGAAGTTCCTCGCTGGTGTAAAGATAGTGGAAGCGCATCGACACCGATGTTGTTGGTTTTGGTAAGCAACACAGCGCGCTGGATTGCATTTTCTAGTTCGCGAATATTTCCCGGCCATCGATGCTCAAGCATCATGTTCAACGCATCGTTGGTGAACCCTTCTACGTCCCGTCCAAACTCAGCGCAGGCGGACCGTAGGAAATGCTCCGCTAAAAGAGGAATGTCATCTCGCCTCTCGCGCAACGATGGGAGGTCGATATGGATCACGTGGATTCGATAGTACAAGTCCTGTCGGAAACGTCCTTCCTGAACCGCTTTCTCCAAGTTTTCATTGGTTGCCAAAACGACGCGCGTATCGATATTGATCGTCTCGGTTCCCCCGAGCGGTTCAAATGCAAATTCCTGCAACGCTCGAAGAAGTTTGATCTGAAATGCGGTTGATGCAGTCCCGATTTCATCGAGGAACAGAGTTCCCTTATCGGCGAGTTGAAACTTTCCAATTTTGTTCCCTGTCGCGCCGGTAAAGGCTCCAGCAACATGGCCGAAGAGTTCACTTTCCAGCAGCGTGTCGGGTAGCGCTCCACAGGCGACTTCGACGAAAGGTGATTTACGGCGATTGGATTTTTTATGAATGGCGCGCGCGATCATGCTCTTCCCGGTTCCATTCTCCCCGGTGATCAGCACGGTTGCTTTCGTATCTCCGATCTGGTCGATCATATCGAAGATGCGGAGCATTCGGAGATCGTGGCTGACGATACTCTCCAAGCCGAATCGGCGATCCAACTCTTCCTTGAGACGCGCATTCTCCTCGACAATCGTTTTCTGGTTGATCGCCCTCTCAATCGCTGTTCGCAACTCTTCGTCGATAATCGGCTTGGTGAGGAGTTCAAAAGCCCCTCCCGCGATCGACTCGTGGCAGGTTTCAGGCCCCGCGTAGCCAGACATCATGATGACTGGCATGTTGGGACGCTGCCTGCGCGATTGCTTTAGCAGTTTCATCCCGTCCCCGTCGTCGAACCGAACGTCGCAAAGGAAGAGATCGAACTCCCGCTGCTTGATCACTTTTAAGGCCGCAGAGGCGGTCGGGGCTGTTTCGATACTGAATCCCTCTTGTTGCAACCAATCGGCCATCGACTCAAGTAGCCAGCGATCGTCGTCTGCAATGAGTATTTTTGAGGTCGTTCGCATTCGGAGTGGTCTTGGGATTTGTTAGAAGACTTTGGGTTTTAGACTTTGGACTTTAGGAAGAGAACAGTCGGCTTTAAGCAATAACGCTTTAGCGACCTGCTCCCTTCGCCCCCTTTGGGGGAGAAGGGCTGGGGATGAGGGGGTAGCGA
>CAYMXM010000844.1:0-1841 GCA_964394065.1 uncultured Pirellula sp.
ACGCTGTCCCTCGCTTACGCCACGGGTTGTGATGGGGGGACGCTTCGCGCCCCCCCTTACCTCCGATGCGTCAGGCCACCCCAGCCCCTCTCCCCTAAAAGGGGCGAGGGGAGCGAAAAGCGATAAAGCCGAACCTCCTCGCCCCCCGCAAGTGTCTCAATCCTCAATCCTCAATCCTCAATCCTCAATCCTCAAACTTCAAACTTCAAACCTGCTCCAATGCTTCATTCAAAAGAACTACTTCAAGACCCCCGGGTCACCCAAGCCAAGGAGTTGCTCCTCGCGGCGCTCCAGGATCACTCGCAAAAGCTGACCGGGGTGCGGGAGGCTCGACCGGAGCTTCGGGAGGAATACGGGGATGCGCTCGCTAGGCTGGCGATCGCTCGAGGTGGTGCCCCCTATTTCCCGTATATGAGTAGTGGCCTTGGAAACGGCCCGTGGGTCGAGCTAGGGGACGGTAGTGTCAAGATGGACTTCATCGTCGGCATCGGAGTTCATGGAATGGGGCATAGCCACCCCGCCATGTTGGAAGCATCGATCGACGCTGGGTTGCAAGACACGATCATGCAAGGAAATCTTCAACAAGATTTCTACTCCCTTCTCCTTTGCGAACGACTCCTTGAAATGAGTCGACGCTCGGGAGCCGAGTTGCAACATTGCTTGTTGAGCACGAGTGGTGCAATGGCGAACGAGAACGCTCTCAAGATCGCGTTCCACAATCGCTTCCCAGCCTCGCGCGTCATTTGCATGGACAACTGCTTTGCAGGACGAAGCATCGCGCTGGCCCAATTGACCGATCGCGCTGCTTATCGAACGGGCTTGCCAAGAGCGATCGATGTCGACTACATCCCGATGTTCCATCCGTCCGATCCCGAGGGGACGACGAAGCGAGCTCACGCGGCCCTTCGCAACCACCTGCAACGACGACCAGGAGAGTACGCATGTATCTGGTTGGAGCTCGTCGCAGGAGAAGGTGGTTACTATCCGGGGACCCGCGAATTCTTCGAAGGGCTCGCAACGATATGCCATGAACACAATGTGCTGATTATTTTCGATGAGGTTCAAACTTTCACCAGGTTGAGCCAGCCTTTCGCATTCCAGCATTTCGGCCTCGACTCCTATGCGGATATCGTAACGCTCGGAAAGATCACCCAGGTATGCGCCACCCTCTACGGGGAGAAACTGAAGCCGAAGGGACCCTTGCTCTCTCAAACATTCACGGGAGCGACCTCCGCAATTCGTGCGGGTTTAACCATGCTCGATGAACTCGAAGCCAAAGAGTGTTTTGGTAGCGACGGTTGGAACGTGCGTCGTCATCGCTACTTCGCCGAAAAGCTCCAAAAGATCGCTTCGAAGTACCCGGGTAAATTGAGCGGGCCCTATGGGGAAGGAATGATGATCGCCTTCACCCCAGGGGACGGATCTGCAGATACGGCGAAGCAAGTTTTGCAGAAGCTCTACGACCTAGGATTGATGGGATTCTTGGCAGGTTCCGATCCCAATCGGATCCGTTTTTTACCTCCCCCTTGCATCACCACCGAAGCCCACATCGATATCGCCTGCGAAATCATCGAAGAAGCGATAAGCTGAAGTATGAAGTGCGAAGTGTGAAGTGCGAAAGGGGGGGAAGTCGGGCTTCTGTGAGTGCCCCCCATTTGAATCCATCTCAACAGCCCTGGCATCCCGGTCTGATTTCAAACTTCAAACTTCAAACTTTTCATGATCCATTATGAATCGAAATGAGACTGATCAAGGGTGGATGCGACGGGCTCTTCAATTGGCGAGAGAGGGGAAAGGTTATGTCGAACCCAACCCGATGGTCGGCTGTGTCGCGGTGCGCG
>CAYMXM010000845.1:0-1840 GCA_964394065.1 uncultured Pirellula sp.
AATCACCGATTCTTAGGATTCTTTGGTGCGCAAAATGGCCACTTGCCCTTTAGAACTGCCAACGAAGACTTCATCAATGCGCTTAGCATCAACAACAAGCGCGAGGTCTACTCCGAAGCGGATCTCCACGAGAATCCATCCCTGGCTGAGATGACAGAAGCAGCCATCTCGGTCCTAGAAACCAATGAGAAAGGTTTCTGGCTCATGGTCGAGTCGGGGGATGTCGATTGGGCTAACCACTCCAACAACGTCGACAACTCGATCGGTTCGGTAGTCGAAGGAGATAAAGCGATCCGATCGATATTCAAATGGATCGAAAGCAAAGATGCTTGGAACGAGGCGTTGGTGATCATCACCGCAGACCACGGCCACTATTTCCACCTAGCCGATCCCTCGGTGTTGGTGGAAGGCAAGTAATCTGGCGCGCGAAGAGGGCATCCGAAAAGGGGTCTGACCCTCTCCGGCGAGTCCAAAAAACCGATGAAACAGCTTCGCTCCAAAAGGGTCAGACCCCTTTTCGGATGCCCTCTAAGGCGACACTCACGATGCCGAGCTCGATATCCCCAGGAACGAAACTACCTGACGGCCCGAAGGGACGGGTCATTCCGACATTGCGATTCATGAAGGAACCTCGTCGCCTGTTGGAGGAATGGCGAGGTCGTTACGGCGATCCGTTCCTGGTCAATGCGTTGAATGGGCCGATCGTAATGACGGGAAGAGAGGAGTTGATTCGAGCGATCTACGGCGCCGATCCTGACGTTCACTATGAAGCGTCTCCCACTGAAACGATGACTCCGATATTGGGTGCCGGCTCCATCTTTATGATGAATGGTGCTGCCCATCGGCGGGAAAGAAGACTCTTGATGCCGATGTTTCATGGGGATCGCATGAGATCCTACGGGAAGTCGATGTGCGAGCGTGCCTACAGGTGCGCAGAACGGAGACTTGGCACACCATCGGTGGAACAGTTACCGATGATGATCGACATTTCGTTTGCGATCATCGTGGAAAGCATTTTCGGGGGAAGCGATCCTGCCCAAATAGACCGACTGGTTCAAGCGAGCGAAAAGATGGTTGCAAGCTTGAGTCCGATACTCTTTTTTACAAAGCTATCTCATTTTTCGTTCGGAGGGATTCTCCCCTGGGATCGCATGGTTCGCGCAAAAGCGGAGCTTCATCGCGAATTCGATCAACTCATCGACGAACGGCAAGGTGCTGGCGGCTCGGATGATGATATCTTGTCGATGCTATCCTCTGCGACCTATGAAGATGGTGAACCGATCTCACGGGAGCATGTGCGCGACGAGTTGATGTCTTTTCTGTTCGCTGGCCATGAAACGACCGCGTTGTCGTTGACTTGGGGGATGTACCACTTGCATCGACACCCGCAAGTCCTCGCACGACTCTTGGAAGAACTCGACGGGATCGAGGATGGAGACCCGGTAGGCCTGCAGTCGGCTCCCTATCTGAAAGCTTGCATCCAAGAGACGCTCCGTGTTCATCCCATCGTTACGGAGACTCTTCGAAAACTGAAAGCTCCTCTATCCTTAGGGGAGTACGTCATTCCACCGGGAGTGATCGTTTCACCGGTTACGGTTTTGGCTCACTACAATCCAGATACCTATCCCGATCCAGAGCGATTTATGCCGGAGCGATTTGTCGACAGGAGCTATTCACCTTTCCAGTTCATGCCTTTCGGCGGCGGCCATCGAAGGTGTCTTGGCGCCGCTTTTGCGACCTACGAAATGGCGATGGTCCTAGGAACCCTCCTCAAACATTTCCGCTTCGAGTTGTTGGAATCGAAGGAGGTTGTCCCCAAACGGCGCAGTGTGACCATGGG
>CAYMXM010000846.1:0-1838 GCA_964394065.1 uncultured Pirellula sp.
TTACTAGCACTTCAACCCCTCACCCCCAGCCCCTCTCCCCTAAAAGGGGCGAGGGAAGCAGATATCTTAAAGCGCAGCGCGTTCTAGGGCGCCAAAGCGGTGTCCTCCCCCCGAAGAGCAACCGACCTGATAAAATCAGATCTCCCGCCAACCATTTCCTTCCACAGATTTTGCAAACGAAGAGGCGACGAAAATGAAGAAACTCGGTTTGATGATCGGGCTTATTGCGACGACGATGCTCCCAGCGCTGGGCCAAGAAAAAGAGCATGGACTCCCTTTGATCCTTCACGAGGACTTTGAAAAAGGTGCCTCGCGGTGGACCCCCACCGATGCGGAGTCCTGGGAACTCCTCGACGAGAATGGAAACAAATCGTTTGGGAACAACAAACGGATTAGCAACTACCAACCCAAGTTTCGTAGCCCCCACAACATCGCGTTACTAAACGACGTCGAAGTGGAAGATACCGTTATCACCTTTCGCGTGAAAAGTACAAAGGATACGGGTAACCATCGCGACTGCTGCGTTTTCTTCGGCTACCAAGATCCCGACCACTTCTATTACGTCCATTTGGGTGCTAAGCCAGACCCCGCTAGCGGTCAGATCATGATCGTCAACGGGGAGGCTCGCCGTCCCATCACAACCAATGAAAAAGAAGTTCCTTGGACGGACCGATGGCACACGGTCAAGTTGGTTCGGAACGTAGCATCGGGGGAGATCGCGGTCTACTTCGATGACATGGCGAACCCCCTCATGAGCGTGACCGACAAGACGTTCGGAACTGGCAAAGTGGGAATCGGGTCGTTTGACGACATGAACGCTTTTGATGACGTTCGGATCTTTGGGAAGAACGTCAAACCCAAAAGTGCCGAAGCTAAACCGAGCTACCCAGATCGCCCAGAACCAACCTTCGCTAATTTCTCGTATGGAAATGATTCCAATCGACAGAAATTTGATTTTTGGCAAGCGCAATCCGAGAAGCCAACACCCGTAGTCTTGCTCGTCCATGGAGGAGGTTGGACTGCTGGAGACAAGCGTCGTTACGGCACCGACGTCATCAACCGGTACCTCAAAAAAGGTATCTCGGTAGCGGCCGTTAACTACCGCTTTATTGCCCAAGCGATGGAGCAGAACGTTTCGCCCCCGGTGAAAGCACCTGTGACCGATGTCGCTCGCGCTCTCCAAACCATTCGTCGAAAGGCTAAGGAATGGAATGTGGATCCAACCCGCATCGGTGCAACGGGTGGTTCCGCGGGAGCGTGCACTTCCCTTTGGATCGGTCTTCACGATGATCTTGCGAACCCGAACAGCGAAGACGAGATAGCTCGTGAATCGACTCGTTTGCAATACGTTGCCGTCAGTGGTGCGCAGACATCGTTGGATCCCAAGGAGCTACGCGAGTGGATTAGCAACTCGATCTACGGAGGCCATGCCTTCGGTTTTGCGGCCAAGGGACGAAATCGCGCACAAGAGTTCGAACTCCTCTTGGAAAAACGAGAAGAGGTTCTTCCTTGGATTAAGGAGTATTCTCCGATCGAGCTAGTGACTTCGGACGATCCTCCCATTTTTCTCGAGTATCCGAATCAAAAAACACCACCCGTCTTCGGAGGAAAAGAAAGCGATCCGACCCACTCCGCCATGTACGGGATCGAGTTCCAAAAGAAGTGCAAAAAGGTCGGCGTTTCCTGCGACTTGGTTTTCCCTGGAAACAAGGACTCCAAGTTCGCCAACTCACATGAGTTTTTGATTCATCATTTGAGTAAGTAGTCGTAGGGTGTGTGAAGTGGTGGACGCGAAGCGTCCCCCCATCACAACCCGTGGCGTAAGCGAGGGACAGCGT
>CAYMXM010000847.1:0-1831 GCA_964394065.1 uncultured Pirellula sp.
ATCTCCGCTCCCCTCGCCCCGCTTCGGGGAGAGGGGCTGGGGGTGAGGGGTAGAAACGCCAGAAACAAAAACTAAGTAGAAAGCCTCCCAACACCCACAATTCGTACTCAGCGCAGCGGTACTCGTACTCGTACTCGTACTCGAATCTCGAGTACGAGTACGAGTACGAGTACGAAAAGAGAAAGGTGCCGGGGACTATGAGGGAAGCCGTGTACTTCACGCTCCCCTCCCCGATCCGTTGGATCGACCCTCCCCGGAGGGGAGGGTGATTTGACTCAACGCTTAAAGCTCACAGCTCAACGCTTAAAACTGACCCTTTTGCAAGGATGCAATAAGACATGTTCACCCGACATCAACCGAAGTTCACCGCATACCTCGTGTTGGGGCTAGCAACATCCTTAACCGGTTGCGCGTCCCTTACGAGCGACTCGAAAGGGAAGAAGAACGACGACAAGAGTTGGTTCTTTTTCAAGAAGAAAGAGTACCAAATCCCGCAAGCGATGAATGTCGTATGGACCTACGATGTTCTAACGCTCCCTGGGAAACCGGCGACGCGAGGGTTCGGTGGGCGGCTCTATTTCTACAACGAAAAGACTCAGGCCATTCCTGTCGATGGGGAACTGATGGTCTACGGGTTCGACGACACCTATGGGAATGTCGACAGCCATGACTTGAGCTCAGCAGCGAAGCGATTCAAGTTCACTTCAGAGCAACTCACCTCCCATTTCTCGGAGGGGCAGTTGGGGGCCTCTTACAGCGTTTGGATCCCATGGGATGCAGCACCAGGAGACGAAAAGAAAATCATGCTCATACCGACGTTCGTCGCACAAGACGGACGTTTGGTAAAGGGGGCACCTGCGACGGTCAACTTACCGGGGAAGAAACGAGCTGAAGAGCATACGACGATCATGCAGGTCAACAATCAAGTTCCACTCCACTCGTTGGAGCCATTGAACCAAGCGGCACAAGCGGTCGCGATGGCGCCAGCTTCGAACCGAGGGGTTATGACCTTGAACATGCCGCACCGCACAAGCTCTTCTCAAGTCAATTCGCCTGATTTGATCGCTGCCTTTGAGCGGATGCAAGCAGCTGCGGTCACGCAGCAAACAGAGCTTCAACAATCCTACCAAGCGGCCCAAGCTGGGGTGATGCAATCGCAAGGTCCCGCGGGGTTGGTTCCTCCGCCGTCGGTACCACAACCGATGATGGGACAAACTCCCATGCCTCAGTTGACCATCCAACCGATGTTCAATCCACCGCAAGCGAACACGTTTCCGTCGGGAACTCAGCTAACGAATGCCGGAGTTCAATCCGCTATCAGTATGCCCCAACCCAACTGGAACAAACCGCAACTCGACCTCCCCCAGCCATCGACGCAACCGTAGGGTGGTGAAGTAGAAGTAGGGTATGTGGAGTAGGGGTTGAAGTAGGGTGTGTGAAGTGGTCGCCGTCGCCATCTCAAAATCGGCTCATATGCGAAGTTCCCTCTCCATTGCAAACCACCTCCGAACCTTCAATGCGACCACGTAACACACCATGAGCGCTCACCCACCGGTCGGACGCCGCATTGGCGTCTTAGAACGCGCCGCGCTTTTTTAGATACCCGCTCCCCTCGCCCCGCTTCGGGGAGAGGGACAGGGGGGCCTGATGCATCGGAGGCAGACTGGAGAGACTGGGTAGAATTGTCGAGTTCAAAAATGGTCACGTTTTTGGTAGCCCCGGTAGGGGCGTCTCGAACTTAGGCGTGGGCCTTGGCCCACGCTATCCCCGCCCGAAATATCTTGAGCCCCGGTAGGGGCGGAACAAAAGGAAACGCAGGTTTGTCCCGCCC
>CAYMXM010000848.1:0-1830 GCA_964394065.1 uncultured Pirellula sp.
GGTGAGGGGTAGAAGTGCTAGGAACAAAAACCGAGTATCTCTGCTTTCTCACCCGGTTCATTGCCTATTGCAGAGGAAAATCGGAGACAATCAGATGGTTCGCATCTACTTAATCTAGAAGAGGCCACCATGAACTCAATCGAGCTCCCCACCATCCCTCTTCGGCAACGCCAGGTTGTTTGGTGGGCTTTTCGAAGACGCACTTCTATCTTCTCGGGAGTCGTGATTCTTGTATGGGCGTTTATGGTTCAAACTTGGATGAACTTGTTGGCCCTTCTTTTCCTGTTCGCCCTATGGATCGTTGGATTCATAGTACTGGTCAATCTTTGCTATGTTCGCAAATGGAATCTGTCGGTATCGGATGGTAAGTTAATCGTCGAACCCTCGATGGCCCTGGGCAAGACGTCGCTCGAGTTTGACCTCTCCACGAATCCGGTGTTCCGAGACCAATCGGATCAGTTAACGATTGAAGCAGAGAACAAGAAATGCAGTTTCCTGTTTCAATGCGACCGCCCCGAAATCGATCGAGGAATAGCGTTTCTCGAAGAGTCTGGCCTGAAAGTCCAAGGCTCGTGGTAGGGTGCTTTCCCCTCCTGTTTTTCATACTTCACCTTTCTCACTTCAAACTCCTCATCCGTGTCTTCCGTGTAATCCGTGGTTGTCCCACTCTTCCTAAAGGCCCTACTCGTGATCTCATCTCCTGCACGATACTCAACCTCCTCGCCGAACCTCGTGAAATCCAGGTCCTTGCTTTTTGCTGCCGCGCTCGGAATGGTCGTAGCAACGACCTCCTCCTTCGCACTCGCTCAGCGGACGGCGAAGAAACCCAACCGAGCCGCCCCACCGACGTTCAAACCGGGGGAGTTCTCGGGAATTTTCTTCGACGATGCGATCTCGCAACTTCAAGGTGAGAGACCCACACAGCGTTCCCCTTCCGATTCCCAGATGGCAGCTTCCTCCTCTAGTTCCCCGGCGAAGATTGCGATCACTGGGAGTGAAGAGACGGAAAGCGAAGCGAACGGCGAATGGAAGTCGGTGATCTCCGATGCGACGATCGAAGATTTGGTGAAGGAGGCGAAGTCGCGGTTGGACCAGACGATCTCGACTCCTGCAAAATTTGCATCGGGTGGATTTATCGAAGCGCGACGAGAATTCACGTTGCTCGCGACGATGATGGCGATTATCAACGAGTATCCCGATACTATCCGATGGAAGAATTCGGCCGATTACGGGCATCGCATCTTTGCTCGGATGGCGGCGAATTGCAAGGTAGGAACGCAGCCCGCCTACAACGAAGCGAAACTCCGATTGGGGGATCTTCAAGAAATGCTTAAGGGAGCTCCCATTCGGGGAACTGCCGACGAAGTCACTTGGGAGACCACGGCGGATCGAGGACCTCTCATGCAGTTGCTTGAATGGTCTCTTCGCGAGCATCTCGCCCCTAGCACCCGCGACGAGCGCGCTTTTCAAGATGACCAAGAGGAGGTCTTGAAGTATGCTGAGTTGATCGCAGCCTATGGCCATGTACTCCGCAAGGAGGGGATGACCGACGCGGACGACGAGACCTATGCCCAGTTTTCCGCCGATATGACATCAGCTGCGAATGACGTTGCGAAAGCCGCCAAGTTAGGAGATGCCGACGGAGCCCGAGCTGCGGTCGGCAGAATAGACCAAGCCTGCAGCAAGTGTCATGAGTCTTACCGATAGGACAAGGGTGGGGGCTGGCAAAAAGTTGGTGTTGAAGATTTTCGTACGGCCATTTTAATTCCGCAGCCGGCGTTTTCGTCCGACCGGGGCTCGTCCCCGTCGGACGCCGCTTTGGCGCCCTAG
>CAYMXM010000849.1:0-1820 GCA_964394065.1 uncultured Pirellula sp.
GCTTGGGGGGCCCCTGAGTTGGAGGCTTGCAATACGTTCAACAGGGGCGGGAGCCAATGTAGAACGGAATTCATTCCGTTAAACAACGCTTCCATTCAACGCCGCCGTCAGCGCTGTGAGCCGGTTTCCACCTCAGGGCTGCTCAAGTACCACGTTGGGGCTGAGAGCCTCTCGCTACCTACGTGGGCTTGGGGGGCCCTGAGTTGGAGGCTTGCAATACGTTCAACAGGGGCGGGAGCTGGAGGCGGCGGTTAACGGAATAAATTCCGTTCTACATTGGCCCCTTCCGCTACTATGCTCCGCGGCGAACGACAGCGTCTTTCCTTAAGTCTTAAGCCTTAAGCCTCACACCTTACTACTAGCCAAATCTATCCCTTTTGGCCAAAATGCCACCTTGGCGATTTCGAGGTTGGTCGGGCGTCCGATGGCGTGATCCCCATTCCTCTCAAACTTTCACTATTGTTTTAAGGATATTGGCAGGTATTTCATGAGCCTTATCGAACGAATTCACGGTCGGCAAATATTTGATTCTCGCGGCAATCCTACCGTCGAAGTAGACGTTACCTTGATCGATGGTTCGATGGGACGTGCGGCCGTACCGAGCGGAGCGAGCACCGGAGCGCATGAGGCTTGGGAACTCCGAGATGGAGACAAGTCGAAATACATGGGGAAAGGGGTCCTCAAAGCGGTCGACAATATCAACAGCAAGATCGCCGAATCCCTCATCGGATTCGATGCGCTCGACCAACGGGGGCTCGACGCTTTGCTTCGCGAACTCGATGGAACTCCCAACAAGAAGAATCTTGGGGCCAACGCGATGCTTGGCGTTTCCCTTGCGACCGCCAAAGCAGCTGCCCAATTCACCAATCAGACTCTCTACCGCTATCTCGGGGGAGCAGGTGCCCACATCCTCCCAGCACCGATGATGAATATCGTCAACGGGGGGCAGCACGCCGACAACTCCGTCGACGTACAAGAGTTCATGGTCATGCCCCTCGGTTTCGAGTCCTTCACCGAAGCCCTTCGCGCTGGAACGGAAATCTTCCACAACCTCAAGAAGGTGCTCAGTGAAAAGAAACTCAACACTGCCGTGGGAGACGAAGGTGGTTTCGCACCGGATTTGGGAAGCAACCGTGAAGCTCTCGATTTGATCATGGAAGCGATCAAGCGAGCGGGGTACGAAGCTGGCAAACAGATCTTCATCGCCCTCGACGTTGCGGCTACCGAGTTTTACGACGAGAAGACCAAGAAGTACACGATCGACGGGAAGCAACTCTCCGGAGACGAGATGGTCGACTTCCTCGCGAATTGGGTCGACAACTATCCGATCTGCTCGATCGAAGATGGCTGTTCGGAGGATGACTGGGATTCCTGGAAGAAGCTTACCGATCGGGTAGGGGGTAAGGTTCAGCTGGTCGGTGACGACTTGTTTGTAACCAACACCGATCGACTTCAACGAGGGATCGATCAGGGAATCGCGAACAGCATTCTGATCAAGGTGAATCAGATCGGAACCTTGACCGAGACCATCGAAGCGATCCAGCTGGCGCATCGCAACGGATACACCAGCATTTCTAGCCACCGAAGTGGCGAGACCGAAGACTCCACGATCGCCGATTTGGCGGTCGCGTTATCGACCGGACAGATCAAAACGGGATCTGCTTCTCGATCCGATAGGATGGCGAAGTACAACCAACTCCTCCGTATCGAAGAAGAGCTGGGAGCCGGCGCCCGCTACGCGGGGCCATTGTTCCGGAAGTAGGACCAGCCTTTGTTTCTCGCACTTCAACCCCTCACCCCCAGCCCCTCTCCCCTAAAAG
>CAYMXM010000850.1:0-1816 GCA_964394065.1 uncultured Pirellula sp.
CTGAGTAGAACGGAATTGATTCCGTTAAACAACGCTTCCAATCAAAGCCGCCGTCCGCGCTGTGAGCCGGTCTCCACCTCAGGGCTCTTCAAGTGCCACGTTGGGGTTAAGAACCTCTCGCCACCTGCGGGGCTTTGGCAGCCCTGAGTAGAACGGAATTGATTCCGTTAAGGAACTGTCCCGAAATAACTTCCCGATTTTACGTGGGGTTGGGGATGGCGGTATAGTTCCATTTTGGGAGAAATGAATCGAACTGGATGGACAGCGTTTTCTTGAAATTCTCTGCGCACTTGCGACCGGTTGCGTAGACCTTCTCCATCATTCGAACGACGACGTTCAGCCCTTGGGTGGTTTCCGTTTTCTCGATGTAGTGCTTCGTGACTTCCACGCTCTCCAGTGGAACTCCCTTGCAGGCTCGCGTCACATGCGGGAAGACTCGGTGTTCGATCGGGTTGTATTTCGAGCAGTATGGAGGATAGTGGCAGATACGGATCTTCAAATTCAGGCGATTCGACAACGCCTGTAAGTCCTCCTTGAAGATATGATGCGAAGCGTTGTTACTCCCGCCACCATCACACAAAACCAGTAACTCGGTTGCTTCCGGGTAGTCATGTCGACCTTGCTCGTTGAACCACAGCTCGATGCTATCGCATGCCAACTCCGAAGTATCTTTGCTGCAATTCAAATGCACCGAAGCTTCGTTTTTGGCTATATCGTAGATGCCGTGCGGGATCACGGTGCCGTTGCCGAAACTGACGAAGTCGTGGTCATTGACAATCGTAGGTTCAGTGGCGTCGGTTACTCCTTCGCGATAGAAATCTCCAAGTATTTCCTTTTTTTTGGTGTCCATACTGATCACCGGATGGCCCGCATCAAGATACTGCTGCTTCAGCTTGGCGATGTTTTCAAATTGGGCGTTGCGATCAACGTGCTGTCCCATCGTTCGTTTTTTTTGTGGCTTTCGGCGACGATAGCCTTCATTCCACAACAATCGCGACACGATATTCTTACTAACGGGCGTGCCGCGCTCGGTCATTCGCCTAGCGATTTGCCGTCGAGAGAGATTCGTCCACTTTACGTCCGCACGCATTGGGTCGCCCGCAGTATGATCCTTCAGGACTGCTCGGAAGTTTTCGATGATTTCAGGCGAAGCAGTTTCCGTCTTCTTGCGGCCGCCGCTTTTTTTCGCTGGCGCTTCAGTTCCTCCGGTGTCGGAGGATTAGCAAGTTCTATTTTTCCTTGTTCAATGGTCTTAGGATCGCACCCGAAGAGTTGGCTAATGTATGCGATTCCGCCATGCCCCAGCTTAGTCGCCTCAATGGCCGCGTATCGACGACGGTCCCTCTCTCCGAGAGTGTTGAAAAAACCGGTCATCTTTGCTTCAATTTCTGCAGTGTAGCCGTCCATGGCGATCTCCCTGGGGAAAAAAATTTCCCCCCATCATAAGCGATCAGACCAAATCTAAAAACACGGAACTTATTTCGGGACAGTTCCTAAACAACGCTTCCAATCAAAGCCGCCATCAGCGCTGTGAGCCGGCCTCCCCCTCATGGCTCTTCAAGTGCCACGTTGGGGTTAAGAACCTCTCGCCACCAGCGGGGGCTTTGGCAGCCCTGAGCTGGGATTATGCAATACGTTCATCGGGGGCAGGAGATGGAGACGTTGTTTATCGGAATAAATTCCGATCTACATTGGCCGCCGTCAGCGCTGTGAGCCGGTCTCCACCTCAGGGCTCTCCAAGTGCCACGTTGGGGTTAAGAGCCTCTCGCCACCAGCGGGGGCTTTGGCAGCCCTGAGCTGGGATTATGCAATACGT
>CAYMXM010000851.1:0-1816 GCA_964394065.1 uncultured Pirellula sp.
CTGGAGATGTTGTTTAACGGAATGAATTCCGTTCTACATTGGCCGCCGTCAGCGCCGTCAGCCGGCCTCTCCCTCAGGGCTGCTGAAGTGCCCCGTTGGCGCTGAGAGCCTCTCACTACCAGCGGGGGCTTGGGCGGCCCTGAGATGGTAGCGTGCAATGCGTGTATCGGGGGCGGGAGCTGGAAGTGTTGTTTAACGGAATGAATTCCGTTCTACAGGTTATTCATAACCCTTTTCATCTCCGCGACCGCTTGTTGAAAACCGACGAGGACTGCTCGGCTGACGATGCTGTGGCCAATATTGAGTTCGAACATATGGGGGATCTGTGCGACGGGGAGCACGTTTTGATACGTAAGCCCATGCCCGGCATGGAGCCGAAGCCCAAATCCAGGTGCAATCGCTGCAGCATCTACGAGCCGTTGGAGTTCCCGTTTCTTCGCCTCTCCTTTGGCAAGCGCGTATTGCCCTGTATGCAGTTCGATCGCTCGAACCCCTAACGCGTAGGCTTTCTCGATCTGATCAGGATCGGGATCGATGAAGAGACTCACTTCGATCCCTTTCGAGTGAAGTCGTTCGATCGCTTTCTCGACGACACCATCCCCTCGAAGCAAGTTCAGCCCACCCTCGGTGGTAACCTCCTCGCGACGCTCCGGGACGAGGGTAGCTTGTTCGGGAAGAGTGTCGCAACAGATACCGACGATCTCAGGTGCACAGGAGAGTTCAAAATTCAGTTTGATATGGACGGTTTCTCGCAAGACCCGAACATCCCGGTCTTGGATGTGGCGTCGATCTTCCCTCAAGTGGACCGTAATCGCATCCGCCCCGCCAAGCTCCGCCATCAACGCCGCAGCGACCGGGTCGGGTTCATACGTCCTCCGCGCTTGCCGGATCGTTGCCACATGGTCAATATTGACACCAAGCTCTACCATTCCAGGTTTCTTTCCTTACGTAATTGCATATGAGTCGCTATAGCACCGAATTCTACCATCTGGAAACAAGGCTGCTTGCGCAAAAGCTCTTGGGGGCGAAATTGGTTCGCGTCCTTGACGGCGTTCGCATGGAGGGAATCATCGTCGAAACGGAAGCCTATTTGCACAAAAACGATCCGGCTTGCCACGCAGCTAGAGGAATGACACGTCGCAATCAAACGATGTTCGCCTCCCCTGGGCATCTCTATGTCTACACCATCCACACCCGCCAGTGTATGAATGTCGTAACCGAACGTGAAGGGCTCGGTGCTGCCGTCTTGATCCGAGCCCTCGAACCATGCGGAGGATTCGAGTTGATGGAGGCAAATCGGAACCGTGTTCCGAAGAAGCATCCGCTGCGGAAGGAAGATTGGGCAAACGGACCCGGCAAACTTTGCGAAGCGTTTGGCATCGGACTTCCTCAAAACGGAATCTATCTACCGACCGATGACGACATCTGGATCGAACCCGGACCGGAGATCCCTCGCAAACAGATCGGCAAATCAGGACGGATCGGAATCAGCCAAGGAACCAATCTCCTCTATCGCTACTTCATTAATGGCAATCGGTTCGTGAGCTAATGTAGAACGGAATTCATTCCGTTAAACAACGCTTCCATTCAAAGCCGCCGTCAGCGCTGTGAGCCGGCCTCTCATTCAGGGCTGCTCAAGTGCCACGTTGGCGCTGAGAGCCTCTCGGCGCCAGGTGGGGGCTTTAAGTGCCCTGAACAAGGGACCGGCTCACAGCGTTGACGGCGGCGTTTAGTGGCGGCGTTGTTTAACGGAATGAATTCCGTTCTACATTGGGGCAACCTTCAATTTCGGTTAGAGTATGGTGGTTAACAACGA
>CAYMXM010000852.1:0-1814 GCA_964394065.1 uncultured Pirellula sp.
CCCAGCCCCTCTCCCCGAAGCGGGGCGAGGGGAGCAGAGATCTAAAGCGCGACGCGGGCTAGGACGCCAAAGCGGTGTCCGACGGGGACGAGCCCCGGTCGGACAAGAAGGGAATCAGAGAACAAGACTTGCGCAAACCAAATCCCCACTGCACCAACTTTTTGACAGGGTAGGCTTATTCCCAACATTTCTAGAAGTTCTCCACGCCCATCGCTGCGCTCTGAGCGTGCCACCCTTATGGGTGCCGTTGAGGATCCGAAACTCTCTGGGTTACTCTGTCCCTCTGCGTTTCCAAAATTCATATGGCTACGGTAACAAGAACCCGAAGCTGACCATGATTCGGTTGGCGTCAGCTTGATCGAGGTCTTTGTTTTGTCGCATACCCCAGAGGTACTCTGTACCTGCAAACGTATAAGGGGTCGGTTGCCAGATGAGATTGGCTGCTAGATATTGCAACCGTCGAACGCCTGAACCCGCTTGACCAGGCGTGTTCTCCACGGTTCCATCGCTGAACGTGAAGTTGGAGGACCACTTCTTGTTCCATTGATGGTGGATGCCGCTATACCAAGAGAGGGATTCCAACGCCTTCCCCCTGCCTGGAGTATCGATCGCGATGTCAGGAAGGTCTCGATAACTCCCGATACCCGATCCCCAAAGGATTCCGCCGTATACGCTGGTGGCGTCCGTTATATCGACGTACCCCGTCGCGTTGAGCCCACCCCCGTTAAAGTCCCTTACCTCCCCTCCCATAGGTTGGAACCCCAGTCGGCGATAGACCGCTGCCAATTGAAGCTGTGCGTCATCGGTGGAAAATCGCAAACGAGCAATCGCATCAGGCGCAATCGAACGAGAATCTCCAAAGGGAGCCAGTGTATCGTCCAGGAGAACTCGAGAATCTTCCAAGGCGGCGGAAAAGGACCAGCGTCTTTCCATCCACGATTTGGTCCAACGAACCTGTGCCTGGCGACGCCCAACGCTCGCGACGTCCCCGACGACATCTAGGGTATTGGGCAATGCGGCTCGATGCGCAAAAGTACTCCAGGTTTGACCGACGATTAATCCTTGGTACTCTCCATATGCATGGCGAAGGCGAAGCGTATTGCCTTCGCCGAAAAAATCGGACTCCACCATGATGCGCAACGGATCCCCCGAATCGGTAATCCATCGTGCGTCTAAATTGAGGCGAGTCTGCCTCGCATGGAAACGTGACGTCGACCTCGAAGGAGCCCCGATTTCAATCGTTATGGGATCGAAAATATCGCGGGATTCGATCGCGTCGAAATCATGAATCAAGTCCGCCTTGGTGTATCCCCCAATTTTGGCGGCCCATCGATCGCTCTGGATCGTCAGCCCGCGATCGAAACTCTTGGGAAACTCGTTGAAGTTCAACCCTTGTCGAATTGCGTCGGTTTCCGAAAGCTGTAGATTCGCCGCTCCATTAAACTGCTCAAGCTGATTGGGGAGAAAAAGGTCGGAACTCAACGAGGATTCGAATGTTCCGAAATCTGCTTCGGCAGGGAATGCTGGTTCTTGTGCTGAGACGCGTATGCTTGGAAAGAAGCTCGTCAGAAGGGTTGCGAGGGCAATGAGAGCGACAAGGTTTCCAATAGTACCGAGAGGAGAGTGCGAACCTTCCGGTGACGATTGGTGTGAGTTCACGGTGTTCACCCATTTTATGTTTCTAGCACTCATAGCCAATCGCTTGCGTGTTTTGAAGTTGCGCTATTGGATTGTTTTTCCACCGCGCAGCGGGTAGTGGTCACCCTCCCCTCCGGGGAGGGTCGATCCAACGGATCGGGGAGGGGAGCGTGAAG
>CAYMXM010000853.1:0-1811 GCA_964394065.1 uncultured Pirellula sp.
GTGCTAGGACGCCAAAGCGGCGTCCGACGGGGACGAGCCCCGGTCGGACGATAACGTACCCTACTCCGTCACCGGCCTTATCAACAACACCAACACGATCGAGACGATCGCAAGGCTGGCGATTGCTCCGAAGATGATCGAGAGGGGGACTCCGCTGGTTTGCAGTTCACCGAACCCCACATCGGCAAGCCCGCCGCAGCTGATGCTCACGAAGTTCATGATCCCATACCCGGTCGCTCGCAGATGAGGCTTCGCGATTTGGCAAAGGATCGGCATGTTGTTGCAGTCGAAGAATCCCCAGCCCAATCCGAAGAGGATCAAAAACGCGATTGCAACCCATAGCATTCCCGTCTGTGGCGAGAAGCCCACGCCGAACATCGCGGGGACGATCAATCCCATACCGAGCGCACTCACATAGATTCGACCTCGTTGTGACTTCTTCATCCAACGGTCGGCCAACCAGCCACCCAAGATCGCTCCGAAGATCGCAGCGACTTGCCAAAAGAGAGTTGCCGAAACTCCGGCTTGTCCTTGGCCGATCCCAAACTCCTCCTTCAATATCGAAGGCATCCAATCTCGAACCACCCAACCCGCGACTGCGGGGAGAGTGAAGTAGAGAACCAGGAGAATAAAGGAACGATTGGTCAGGAGCTGTTGGATTGCGGACAGAGGAGAGGTGGTGGGTTCTTTCGGAGCGTCTGTGCTAGCCGTTCGATCCTTGAGCAAAAAGAACAAAGGGATCGCGTAGAGAACCCCGATGAGTCCCGACGCCGAAAAGGCCCAGCGCCATCCGTAATCGGGAGCGTCTGCAATATAGCCGCTGAACCCACCCAAAATCACCCCCGCGTAGATCCCCATCTGGTGGTACCCGACCGCTTGAGAACGGGTCGAGCCGATGTGGTAGTCTGCGATCAAGGCGAGTGCCGCAGGAATGTAAAACGCTTCGCTGATCCCCATCAGCGCACGCGTTGCAAGAAGTTGCTGATAACTCTCCACGTGGCCGGTGAGCCAGGTGACGACCGACCAAACGAAGAGGCTTGCCACGATCACGCTCCTCCGCCCGAACCGATCGGCAATATAGCCTCCGAGGGGGCTTAGGAAAGCGTAGGTCCATTTGAAGAGACCCAGGATCAGCCCCCAGTCCCCATCGGTTTGAATGCCAGGCACATCCGCCATCACCGAGGACTTCATCGCCGCCAACATCTGGCGATCCATGTAGTTCAAGAGAGCGACGGGGACCAGGAGAGCGACCACCAGCCAAGCGGTGTTCATACCTCGCTTCATAGAGTCAGACATAGGGAGGGAAGTTTGAAGGGAGAAGTTCGAAGTTTGACGGGAGAGGAAAGGCAGTATACCAAGTGGCTCCCCCCCAATGTTTAACGGAATTCATTCCGTTAAACAACGCTTCCAATCAAAGCCCCTAGCCTCGCGGTGAGTCAGCCTCCACTTCCGGGAACTCCAAGCCCCGCAGGTAGCGAGAGGCTTAGTCAGACTTCAGGTTTCAGACTTCAGGAAGAGCAGAGGAGTTAACCACGAATCGAACGAATCTCTAATCAGTCTTGAGGGGTGAGGCTTGAGACTTGAGGAAGAAGAGGGCTTCGCCCTTAGCTTTGACCGTAGGTCAAGGAAAGGTAGCCCCGGGTAGGGGCGTCTCGAACTTAGGCGTGGGGCTGGCCCCACGTATAGAAGGGAGGAAGTGGTTTTAGAGCCCCGGTAGGCAACGCTGTGACGTATTTTTCTCTGGGAAATTGAATGCTTCTTGTCCGATCGGGGCTTGTCCCCGTCGGACACCGCTTTGGCGTCCTAGCTCG
>CAYMXM010000854.1:0-1803 GCA_964394065.1 uncultured Pirellula sp.
ATCGGAGAACGAAACTTGCGCAAACCTAAATCCTCACAACACCAACTTTTTGACAACCCAGGCCAGCCCCCAAACCCACGGGGTGGCACGTCCCTGAGGAACGAAGGGCGTGGAGGAGTTCTGCGGCCGAGAATCTAGGGACAACCACGCCCATCGCTGCGCTCTGAGCGTGCCACCCGTACCGCTACGATCGCTGGAATGGATGCCGTCACCGGAGGACTCGCTTCCTTCCGCTACTATGCGCTGTCGCTTGCCTTAACACTCACAGCTCACACCTTATACCTTAACACTCACAGCTCACAGCTTATTTCTTCCCCAGCAGCGATAGCATTGCTGCGGTCGAGGCGGTGAGGCCGGTTTTGAGGGAGGGGCGGACATCGGGAGCGTAGGTGGAAGCGTGGAGGGAGGGGAGGGGCTCTCCTGATTTCTCGACGGCTGCAAGCTTTTCCGGAGAGACGGTTCCAAGCCGGAGCATGACGATTGGAGTGCCGGCAAGTCCGTAACGGCTGAAGTCTTCCGCACCCATGGAAGGAACGGATGGATGGAGGTTTTCTTCCCCTATGGACTCTCCCATGGCAGGAAGAATTCGATGGAGCAACGCTTCGTCGTTCTTCGTAGCAGGGGTTGAGCTAACTGGGACGATCGTTGGTTCAGGGGCGTTGAAGGAGAGGGCGACCGCGCGTGCTTTTCGTTCGATCGCATCCAGAAGTTGTTTCCGTACCTCGGGGGTATAGCTGCGGATGGTGAGTTGTAGTTTGCATTCGTTCGGGATGATGTTGTGTTTGGTTCCGCCGTTGATGGCACCGACGGTGATGACGGCTTGCTCCAGAGGAGAAATTTCTCGAGCGACGATCGACTGAAGATCGACGACGAGTTGAGCAGCTTGAACGATCGGATCGATGCACTTGTGGGGTGCCGAACCGTGTCCACCTCTTCCTTTCATCGTGATCGTGCAGCTATCGGAATTCGCAAGAACATAGCCTGGGCGAACTCCAATCGCGCCAGTCCGAAGGAAGGAATCGCAGTGGAGAGCAAGTGCGAATTGAGGCTGGGTGAATCGGGTGAACAATCCGTCGTCGAGCATTTTCTTTGCGCCCGCTGTCAGCTCTTCGGCGGGTTGGCCGATCAACATCACCGTTCCCGACCAGAGATCTCGTCGCTTAGAAAGGATCCTCGCCAGTCCAACCAAATTGGTCATGTGCACGTCGTGACCGCAAGCATGCATCACGCTCGATTCGACTCCCTCGGCATTCTTCCCTTTCGCTTGGGAGGCATAGGGAAGCCCTGTTTCCTCTTGAACGGGAAGGGCATCCATGTCGGAGCGGAACATGACCACGGGGCCATCGCCATTCTTGAGGATGCCAACCACTCCGTAGCCCCCCACTCCGGTAGTGACTTCGAATCCAGCAGCTTTCAGTTCAGCAGCCAACCGTTCTGAAGTCTTGGCTTCTTGGAAGGAGAGTTCGGGGAAGCGATGAAAGTGTTCGTAAAGGGGAATGAGCTGATCGAGTTCTTGCTCCGCCCAATCCGCGATTTCGTTGGCCCATGCTAGCGGGGTTGCAAAGGAAAGAGCAACGAAGAGGGGAAGGAGTTTCGATCGGAGCCGGAGCAAAGAAAACATGGGTGGCACTTTCAAGTTCGGAAGGGAAGAAAAACGAACGTGATTATTCGATGGATGAAGAAGAAGTGTAAATATAGCAGTGCGGAAGGGGGGGAACCACGTTTGAAGTTTGAAGTTTGAAGTTTGAAGTTTGAAGGGTGAAGGGTGAAGGGTGAAGGGTGAAGGGTGAAGGGTGAAGGGTG
>CAYMXM010000855.1:0-1801 GCA_964394065.1 uncultured Pirellula sp.
GCCCCGCTTCGGGGAGAGGGGCCGGGGGTGAGGGGTAGAAGTGAGATCTAACTAAACCATTGTTTACTAAGGCGCTGCCCCCTCATCCCCAGCCCTTCTCCCCCGAAGGGGGCGAAGGGAGCAGAAATCTTAAGTGCGCCACGATCTCTACCCCATTCGGAAAGCTATTTCGGGCCAGCTTCTAAGTCGCAAGCGATTGCCTCTTATTCTGACGGAATCTGAGGTGGAAGGAGCGATCACTTCACATCTATGGCAACTTGAGCGTTTCCACGCAGAGGCTTGAAATTGCTTTCCAGTGGGGTTCGGTTAAGCGAAAAGTTTCATCTTCATCGACCTTGCTAGCCATGCCGTTGCAAGTTTTGAAACTGCCTTGTTTTGGAGCACTGAAGGTAACAGGAGCTTAGAAGCTAGTCGATAGATTCTCTTACCTAAACGTTACTTCTTCACACCGAGTGGATCCGGCCGCTCGATGGTTGGAGGAGAGCGAGTTGTATCCTGTTTACTCAAGCGTTGGATGGTTTCAATTGTCACACTTTGCTCATATACGTGAGATTGTTGAAGAAGAAATTTGTAATCAAAACCAACTCCTCCCGAAAGCGTTCCCGCTGACGGAGAAACTGCTTCGCAAACAAGGCAACGCCTGCGGAGTATTTTATTGTTTGCATGGCCCACGTAGCATCCGATTGACTGCGGTCCTAGATATCGAGAGTGCACGGGTCCTGTTTTATGATTCCACGGGTCAACGAGCCGGTACCCGCTGCGTTAAAAGCATGATGCTCGCAGCGGCGTAAGGTTCGAAAGACTTGAGGGTCGGCAACTGCCACTTGGGCAGCGGTTGCCGAGTACCACAACGGCCCAACAGCAATAGGGGAATGGAATCTCAATATGCTGATTTTGTCCAGACGAGAATCCGAGCGAGTCCATCTGGGTGACGATATCGTGTTGACGATTGTTCGCGTTAACGGTGATAAAGTGCGGATCGGAGTGGAAGCTCCTCCAAATATAAAAATATTACGTACCGAACTGGAGGTCTCTCCCAAAGGGAACGAACCAGTCGCTGAACAGCAAACAACACGACGAGCCGCCTAACTCCTCGTAAACATCAACGTGGCCGCATGCCTTGCTGCAACGGACCACTATAAAAACTCGAAACGCTGCCCAGATTGGCCAACAACAATCCGCGCAGCGTTTTTTCGTTTGAACCACAAAAGATCAGCATCTCTTAGGGGGCTCAAAAATAACCACGAATAGAACGAATCTTACGAATCAGACTTGGGGGGCCAAAGAGATCGGGAATGGTAGCCTAGCGCTTTGGATCTCCGCTCCCCTCGCCCCTCTTAGGGGAGAGGGGCTGGGGGTAGCCTGACGCATCGGAGGTAAGGGGTAGGACGCTTCGCGTCCACCCTCTTAACACCGATGCGTCAGGCTATGCTGGGGGTGAGGGGTTGAAGTGCTAGGAACAATAACCGAGTTTAAGCTTCCGACTACACTTCCGGTGTGTTCCGTGGCCGCTTTGGGTGCGAAGGTGATTGCAATAGAAACGAAGCTTGACTCGCTATGTCGATCTGAGCTGGTGAGAGCGGCCACTTCACACACCCTACGACTACGCCCCCATGTCCTTGGCCCGGGCCACGGTTTTTCTCTGTGTTCTCTGCGGCCTCTGCGGTTAAACTAAATTGACGCTAGACTTATTGGCCTACATCCCCCCTCTACCCCATCCCCCAGAGCGTTCTCCCCCCCCTGTTTCAATGACGCATATTCGCTTTCTAGTTCTTCTCCTTATTCCGATTCCGTTCACCCC
>CAYMXM010000856.1:0-1797 GCA_964394065.1 uncultured Pirellula sp.
TTCTAGCACTTCTACCCCTCACCCCCAGCCCCTCTCCCCGAAGCGGGGCGAGGGGGGCGGATAGCTAACTCCCCGGTTTTAACTCGGCGAACCTCCGCGTCCCCTGCGGTTAAATGGAAATCCCTTCTTCCTCAAGCCTCACCCCTCAACCCTGGTTCGTAAGATTCGTTCGATTCGTGGTTTCCCTCGTTCTTCTCTGAGGCCCCGTGCGCTACCGTCAATATTGCGATTGTCCTAGCGCAGAGCTTTTTGTTACTCTCCGGAATGGAATGTCCAAATCGGGATTGGAAGAGGACTGTAGTTGCAATGTCTGCATGGTTTCGCACGATCGCTTATCTCCTTATTATCGCGACCCTCTCGGGAAGCTACCTGTCTCTTATTGCGTTGGCGCAACAAGAGAGTGACGACCGATCCTTTGTACTTTTGGCAAACGGGAACGTTCTGCACGGCGTTGCCAAACCGGTCGGGGATCGCGTTGAGCTGAGACTTGGGGAGGGGAGTACGATCCAGATCGACAAACAGCAGGTCGTCTACGTCGCTTCATCCAAGCTGGGGCTTTACGAAAAACAAGTCAAAGCTGTCCGTCGACTCGGCTCTTCGGAACATCGGTATCTGACGGAATGGTGCATTCAACACGAGCTTATCGATCAGGCGATCTATCATTTTGATTCCCTCTCCAGGATGACGGAGTCAGATGCAAAGCTTAAGCAACTTGAGCACAAACTCAAGGAAGCGATTCTTAACTCTGCAAAGGTGCAGCGCCTTTTAGCGGGTGGACAATCCTCACCTCCCGAAAGGATGCCATCGATGAAGCGGGAGAATCCGGAGCAACTTTCCTCCCATCCAACTACGTCCGATGGTGTTGTTCTTGCGACCGCATTGTCAGCAAAGAAAGTTGAGTTGTCAGACGAGCAGCGTTTGCTCTTGAATTCGATGCCCGGCTATGTGAAGAAGACATTTCAAGTAAACATTGCTCCCATTTTGACTTCTAGATGTGGCCAAGCGGGTTGCCATGGCGCGGTAGGCAACTCCGACTTCTATATCCGCCAAGCCGCAGGGGACATGGCCCCGATGGTTGCCGCTGAGAATCTGGAAAACGTACTTCGATATATCGACACCAAGTCACCACCTGAGAGCACTCTCCTCGCTTACGCAACAAAAGCGCATGGATTGCAAGCTAGCCCGCAATTCAACCCACACTTCCGAGACGATGATCGTCGCCACATCGACAGGATCACTCAATGGATCAAATCGATCGAACTCGCCAGCTCGCAAGTTGGTAATCCGGCATTGTCTCCGACTGTTGGAGCTAGTGGGCTCCGCGAGGGACTCAGTAGCGAAGATGTGGTACGCGCGCTGGCTGTTCGAAACGGAGAGCCCCCTGTAACGGCGATTGCAACTGTAGGTTCAGACCGAAAGGAGATGCCTGGACGAGGTGATCGAATTCGGGACTGGATGGACCAGACTCCCGAACAAGACCGCGAGGCCAAACTTTCCAAGCCCACTAAAAGTTCTTCGGGCCCTGTAGGATTGTCCGGCGACGAAATCCAACAATTGGAGCGAGCGATTGATCAACTGGAAAAACGGCATTCCGCCCAATCCAAACGAGATCCGTTTGACCCCAATGTCTTCAATTCCCAGTTCGGAACAAAACCGAAATAGTTGGATATCGACTCCCGTTTTTTGTCCGACCGGGGCTCGTCCCCGTCGGACACTGCTTTGGCGCCCTAACACGCACCGCGTTTAAGATCTCTGCTCCCCTCGCCCCTTTTAGGGGAGAGGGGCTGGGGGTGAGGG
>CAYMXM010000857.1:0-1797 GCA_964394065.1 uncultured Pirellula sp.
GCTCCCCTCGCCCCGCTTCGGGGAGAGGGGCTGGGGGTGAGGGGTAGAAGTGTTAACAACAGAAACTTCGTTGGAATTCCCCGGTGCCAGCTACACTCCCGGTGTGTTCCGTGGCCGCTTTGAGTGCAAAGGTGATTGCATTGGGGACGATGATCGATTCGCTGTCTCGATCTAAGATGGAATCAGCGGCCACTTCACACACCCTACGACGACGAGCCCAAAATCAGGAAGCTAATTTGTGACAGTTCCGGATCTAAAATTGGTTATGATTTCTGGCACTTCCCCCCTTTCCCCGAAGCGGGGCGAGGGGAGCGGACTCTAAAGCAAGAGGCCCGGGCCACCTAGAGAAAACGACAGGAGTCTTTTGATGAAATCTGAATTCGTGGAACATATCGAAGCATCCTTAACCGCGATGCGCGAAGCAGGGACTTTTAAATCGGAGCGGGTCATTGCATCCGCTCAATCCTCAATGGTAGCGCTCGAGGATGGGACCAAGCTTCTCAATATGTGCGCCAACAACTACCTCGGTCTTGCCCAGCATCCCGGAGTTCAACTCGCTGCCGAGGAAGCCCTTGCGCGGTGGGGATACGGCATGGCGTCGGTTCGATTCATCTGTGGAACGCAATCGATTCACAAGACTCTTGAGAACCGACTTAGCAACTTCCTCGGTACCGAAGATACGATTCTCTACAACTCCTGTTGGGATGCGAACGGGGGATTGTTCGAAACGATTCTCACCGCGGAAGATGCCATCATCTCCGATGAACTGAATCACGCGAGCATCATCGATGGTGTTCGGCTCTGCAAGGCGCAGCGTTTCCGTTACAAGAACAACGACATGACCGATTTGAGGGCCAAACTAGAGGAAGCGAAGAACGCTCGATTTCGTTTGATCGCTACCGACGGAGTTTTCTCGATGGATGGAACCTTTGCCGATCTAGGAGCGATATGTGAGCTTGCGGATGAGTACGATGCGATGGTCATGGTAGATGATTCCCATGCAGTCGGCTTCGTCGGCGCGCAAGGCCGAGGGACTCACGAACTATGCGGTGTGATGGATCGGGTCGATATCTTGACCGGAACTCTTGGCAAAGCGTTGGGAGGTGCAAGTGGTGGTTACACATCGGGCGCGAAGGAGCTCGTCGCGTTGCTTCGACAAAAGTCGCGAACCTATCTCTTCTCCAATACGATTGCCCCACCCGTCGTCGCAGGTGCGATTCACGCTTTGGACCTATTGGAGAAATCGACAGAGCTTCGAGATCGCTTGGAGTCGAACACGGTTTTTTTCCGAGAGGAAATGACGCGCCGTGGGCTCAACATTCTCCCTGGAACCCATCCTATCGTTCCCGTCATGATAGGTGATGCTGCGCTCGCCGCGAAGGTAGCGCAATCGATGTTGCAAGACGGCATCTACGTTATCGCTTTTTCCTACCCCGTGGTGCCACAAGGGAAAGCCCGCATACGAACCCAAGTCTCAGCGGCCCACGATCGCCCCCAACTCCTGATGGCCGCCGAGTCGTTTGAACGAAGGGTGAAGGAAGGGAGATAATACAAACCCGATGCGCAAGTTTCGGAGTTACACCGTTTGAGAGCGTGGCCCGGGCGTCTCGCCCGGAGTTGCGAAAGCTCCTCCGGGCGAGACGCCCGGGCCGCAGTGAGGAAACGCCCCCATCACAACCCGTGGCGTTAGCGAGGGATAGCGTCGCGAGTGCAGGTGGCCCTTGTCGGGAATACTCAGGCGCCAGGTGGCACGTCCCTGAGGCACGAAGGGCGTGCTGTGAGACCTGGGATGGATGC
>CAYMXM010000858.1:0-1797 GCA_964394065.1 uncultured Pirellula sp.
AACCCCTCACCCCCAGCCCCTCTCCCCTAAAAGGGGCGAGGGGAGCGGAACCCTACCGGGCGAAGCCCGCTTCTTCCTCATACCTCACCCCTCATACCTCACCCCTTACTCCTAATACTCGTTCGCCGTCACTTCCTGCGCAGGCTCTTCCTCTTGCACGATCTTGTTCTCGGCGACCTGGCGGATCTGACGCTCGTTGACCTCGGCGGTCAATCGGGAGAGAACCTCGTCGACAGGAAGAGTTCCTAGTTCGCCGGAGATGCGATCACGCAAAGCGATCGATTGGTTCTCCGCCTCGCGCGGCCCAACAACGGCCATGTAAGGGATGAGTTCCAACTGAGCGTCTCGGATCTTCGCTTGAACCTTCGCGCCTCGAAGATCGGTGGTGACTCGGAATCCGGCCTCCGTAAAACGTTTCTCCAATTCCAACGCATAATCGTTCGATTTCTCGCTAAGGGGGCAGATGCGAACCTGCTCGGGAGCAAGCCACATCGGGAAGGCCCCAGCGAAATGTTCGGTCAACATTCCAACAAAGCGTTCCATCGAACCAAACGGTGCTCGGTGGATCATTACCGGCCGGTGGGTTTTGTTGTCCGCTCCGACATACTCAAGCTGGAATCGCTCCGGCAAGTTGTAGTCGAGCTGAACGGTCCCCAACTGCCACTGCCTGCCGATGCAGTCCCGGACCATGAAGTCCGCTTTGGGACCGTAGAACGCAGCTTCTCCTTCCGCAGCGGAGAAGTTCAAACCGGACTCGGTAAGAACCCGCCGAAGCGCTGCTTCAGCCTTGTTCCAATTTTCCTCCGATCCGACGTATTTGTCACTCTTCGGATCGCGGAGGGAGAGTTGAACGCGATAGTCCTTCAACCCCACGGATTCAAGGACGAGCTGTGTCAGTTCGATCGTGTTTCGGAACTCTTGTTCGACTTGCTCTTGAGTGCAGAAGATGTGCGCATCGTCTTGGGTCAATCCTCGGACGCGGAGCATCCCGTTCAGTTCCCCGGTTTGTTCAAAGCGATAGACCGAGCCAAACTCGAAGAGCCGCAACGGTAACTGCTTGTAAGAACGTGGCGCTGCCTTGAAGATCTGCGCATGGTGAGGACAGTTCATCGGCTTGACGAGATACCGTTCGTGTTGGCGTTGCCATTGTTGAAGAATCGCGATCTTCTCAGCGGCTGGCTGCGAAGGGTTTAACCCTTTCAAATTGCAACCGAGTACTTCTGCAGATTGCAGGAAAGCGGTCTCGTGTGCTGCGGTGAGACCCTCTGGAGATTCCAGACGACGAATCCAAGAATCGATCAAGGCTCCTCCATCCTCGACAAACAGAGGAGGAAACTGACTATCGCGATAGTAAGGGAAGTGGCCACTGGTTTCGTAGAGTTCAACCCGTCCCAAATGAGGGCTGTAGACAGGTTCATAACCGCGTTTGAGCATCTCCTTGCGGAGGAAGTCTTCTAAAAGCCCACGGATGCGAGCTCCCTTCGGAAGCCATAAGCAGAGCCCTTGCCCCACTTCTGGACTGATCTGAAACAGCCCCAGCTTCTTTCCGATGACCCGATGGTCACGCTTCTTGGCCTCTTCGAGCTGGTCGAGATAGGCTTGCATTTCTTTCGGGTTGAACCAAGCCGTTCCATAGACCCGTTGCAATTGTTTTCCAGAAGCGTCCCCTTTCCAGTAGGAGCCAGCAACGCTCATGACCTTGAAGGCTTTAATGCGGCTTGCGTCTGGGATGTGGGGACCGCGACAGAGGTCGACGAACTCACCTTGCCGATAGAACCCCAAGCTATCGTGGGATGC
>CAYMXM010000859.1:0-1790 GCA_964394065.1 uncultured Pirellula sp.
AATGCGGCGGCAGCATCGAACCGATTCGAGGGTGCTGCCGCCGCATTCGCGGCTCGAGAAGCCCTTTTTTCGGAGGCCGTGGGCTTACGCCCACGGCTATGTGCTGCCATCGCTACGCGATTCCCAACCACGCCCATCGCTGCGCTCTGAGCGTGCCACCCTTGCGTTGGCCCTTTACCACCGTTGGCCCTTTACCACCGATGCGTCAGGCTCCCCATGCCACGCTCCCCGGCTTTTACGGCCGTTCGCCCTGCTTCTTGGCAACTTGATCATAGAGTCCTTCCAAAACATCCGCTCGGGAGACACGGTTGATCTTTTGGGAACGCTCCGCAGCCCCGACGCGTAGTTCCTCGACTAGTTCGGGGGTTTCGACCCAGGTCTCCATCGTTTCTGCCAAGGACTTAACGACATGCTTCAGTCCCTGTTTCGTAGAGATCAACGCCCCCGAAAGCTCGTCGATCAGCAACGCAGGCATTCCGACCTCCAATGCGATCACCGGTACGCCAAGGGTTAAAGACTCGTAGACGAGTCCCGCGGAATCTCGCATAGAGGGGTGGAGCATGGCGTCTGCATTGCGGAGGTGCTCTATGCATTGCGCGTAGGGAAGATCCCCCAAGAATTGGATCTTGGACGCCACCCCAAGCTTCGTAGCCAACTCTTCCAGCTTCCTCTTGTAGGTGCCATCTCCGATGATGAGATACTCCACCTCTTTGTCTCGCAACCGCCCCTCCGGACCGAACGTGCGAGCGAAGGCTTCGATCGCCAATTGGATACCTTTCCAATAGGGGATCCGCCCAATACTGATAAAGGTAAAAGGGGGGCTCGGTTCGCGATCCATTTCCGTCGCGACTTTAGGTTCCGGCAGGAGAGTCACCATGACCTCTTCGGGCTCGTACCCCAAACCTCGAATTCGATCGGCGGCGATGTGAACGCTCGGAATGATCTTGGCCGCGCGGGAAAGGGTTCGGCGGAGAAAAGGATCGTATTCCATCAATCGACGAACGCCGCTGGCAAAGGCGGAGATCATCCGAATCCCCAAGGGGAGATCCTTTCGCAAACCGTCCGGGTAAAACTCCCCCCCTCCGACGGGACCGAACAGGAAGGGGGGCCCGATGGAGGCCCCGGCGCTGTGCATCCAATAGCGCTCATAGGATACGTGATGAACCAAGTCGAATTGTTTGGCTTGGTGGAGGGCTCGTCCTTTCCTCGCAGCAAAAAACTGCCATAGGTAGTAGTAGACGTTATTGCTCAAGTCCCATGGGAAAAGCCAGGAGCAAAACGGAACCTTGACGTAGGTGACGTGGATCGGATGGTAGCGATGCTTCGTCTTTAAATGAGCTTCGATCCCCGCGCGGTAGGAAGCATCGGTAATCACCCAAACAGGACGGCGTCGCGAAGCCTCTTCCACAAAATTCCAACCGATTCCGGGTTCGCTCCCCCGTCCCGGCTCACAAGCGAAAGCGACGTAGAGAACCTTCCACCCGAGGGAGGTCGACTCGTCCGTTTTCGCTTTAAGGGTGAGTTCTTTGATCGGTTGGCGTGGCATATCCAAGTTTTGCGTGGGTGAGAGCGTGCCGTGGTCACGACCGACGTATGTGGAGGAGATCCACCCTTCGGAGTCTAATTTCCCAGGCGGGTTGATTCTATCGATTTCTCCAACGGTTGCAGATATCCGACAGCCATAGGAACGGGTTTAGGAGGTTTAATACGATAATTTGGGTAGATTGGCCGACGCGAAAGCGAGGCCCGAAAATCACAACCCGTGGCGTAAGCGAGGGACAGCGCTGGCA
>CAYMXM010000860.1:0-1785 GCA_964394065.1 uncultured Pirellula sp.
CCCAGCCCCTCTCCCCTAAAAGGGGCGAGGGGAGCAGATCTCTTAAAGCGCGGCGTGTGCTAGGGCGCCAAAGCGGTGTCCACCCGAGGCTAAGAATATTCTCGACAAGGGCTACGCTCACTCGCGACGCTATCCCTCGCTAACGCGTCGGGTTGTGATGGGGGGATGCTTCGCGTCCACCCCCTTACCACCGATGAGTCCTCTTTTATCTGCGAAAATCGGCGTAATCTGCGGATACCATTTGAAGCACCCACTAACAAGCACCTACCTCATCCCAATCCGATAAATCCCTTTCTCTGAGCGGATAATCCAGTCGTTGTCGATCACGGCATACGAGGCAAAGATTCTACCTGGGAGGGCGTTCTTGCTGACTTCCGCCAGCTTCTCACCAAGTCGGAATACGCTTGAGGTTCCGTCTTCACTTTGAAGAAAGAGCTGATTTCCTACGAGCATGGGCGAGGCGGAGTAGTTGCCACCGATTCGTTTTTTCCATACTTCTTTGCCCGAGTCAACGGCGAGGGATGCGGCTATCCCTGCATCGCTGATCATCACGATTTGATCTTCATACGGAATCAGGGAAGGAGTGTGAGGCGCGGCCCCTTTGGCTTTCCACTTGAGATGCGTGTTCGTCACATCCCCGCTCCCTGAAGGATCGATCGCGAGAACTTCCGGGGTCATATATCCGGTGCTAAGGAAGATGAGGCCACGATGGAACAAGGGGCGAGGAATTACGGAGTAGCCTTTGTATTTTAAATACCACAAGACCTTCCCTGTCTCAGGATCCAAACTTTGAACAAGATCCGACCCAGGGGAAACGACTTGTTTAATGCCGTTGACTTCGATGAGCTGCGGAGTGCAAAAAGAGAATGGTTGGCCGCTCGCCCCGTCGCGAGGTTGCTTCCAACCTTCTTTGCCTGTGCGAGCATCCAACGCCAACGTATAAGGATTGGTCCCCCCGTCGCAGGTTAGGATGAGTTTGTTGTCGACGAGAATCGGTGAGCCGCCGTTCCCGTGGACGGGAGGATAGGTGTGGTCCCGATTGGTCCAGAGAATGTTTCCGTCGAGATCGGTACATGCGGTTCCTTGATGACCGTAATGTAGATAGATGCGGTTGTCGTGAATCACCGGAGTTGGACTGGCGTGCGAATTCTTCTTGTGGATGGGAGGCGCGTTGGAAGGTTGCTCGAAAATGGTCTTGTAGAAAATTCGAGTACCCGACTTTGCATCGAAGCACTCCAAACCTAGTTGATGCGGTCCTGAAAGAGGGGCGTTTTCATCGCTTTCTTCTTCCTGAACGGCGGTGGTCAAGTAGATTCGATCCCCTGAGATAACGGGGGAGGACCAGCCGAGCCCGAAGGTCTTTGCATACCAAACAACGTTGGTTTGTTCATCCCATCGAGTCGGGAGATCTCTAGAAGCAACCACGCCATTCTGTTGGGGGCCTCGAAACTCCGGCCAATCGGCGTAGGCGAGTCCCTCGACTGGGAGGTTCGAAGCTCCCACGATTGCGATCGCGCTGAGAAGGGCCCAATGTTGAACCCGTTTTACGGTTCGATGGATTGTGGATTGAAATCGATTCGTCATGGGAGCTGCATTCTAGAAAAAGGGTGGAGCTGCTATTCTAGCTCTAAACCGTGGCTCGGGCGTCCTGTCTGGAGTTGCGTTATTTTTAGGAACTGTCCCAGAATAACTTCCGTGTTTTTAAGTCTTGGAGCGCCGCGCTTTAGATATCCGCTCCCCTCGCCCCGCTTCGGGGAGAGGGGCCGGGGGTGAGGGGTAGAAGTG
>CAYMXM010000861.1:0-1785 GCA_964394065.1 uncultured Pirellula sp.
GGGGCGAGGGGAGCGAATGTCTTATGGGCTATGCTCTTCCTAAAGTCCAAAGCCTAAGGTCTAAAGTCTATATTTTCATTTGGAACCCCTGCAATGAGTTGGATACGAGTCTGTGACTCCAGTAGGCTCCCTGAAGGAGGAGCTCAAGAAATCGTGATTGGCGGGGAGGTTATCGCGGTGTTTCGACATCAAGGCGAACTCTTTGCGATCGACGGGCTTTGCATGCATCAGGGGGGACCGCTCGCCCGGGGTCGGCTTATGGATGGTACCGTGACCTGCCCCTGGCATGGATGGCAGTACGAATTGAAAACCGGTTGCAATGCTGCGACCTGCAAACCGATGTTGAAAACTTATCCCGTTCAGGAATCGGACGGAGTAATTGAGGTTGACTTGTCAGGGGCCGGGTAACTAGAGTCCCGGATCGATGCGACCCGAAGTCGGACTGTGGGCGCGTTTGTTGATTCGAAATTTGGTCAGGAGGACCGAAGTGCAAACTGTCAAAACTGCCCTTGTCGTCGTTTTGCTCCTGTTCGTTCTTTATGGTGGCTTTGTCGCTATCAACGGCTCGAACAACAATCTCAACCCCGAACTCGAGGCGCTCGTCGAGCTGACCCCGGATACCCCCGACATTTCGGGTGGAACCGGCCCCTTCACCCCGACCCCCTCGGCGAATTCCGCTGGAGATCCTTGGGCCAACTTCAACAGTGCCCCTGCGGGAGGATTTGGAAGTACCGCGTCGCCAGAACCTGCGATTCCCTCCCCCTTTGGAGCTCCTCCGGCCCCTTCCCAACTCCCTCCCGCCGACGCTCAGCAGCTTCCGCCGCTTCCCCCATCGTTGGCCTCGAACTCCCCATTTCCACCATTGCCTGACCTACCGAATAGTGCATCAACTCCTCCAAGCCTTCCCCCTCCCGCAGCTTTGTTGGCGGCGAACCCGAAGGAAGAAGCTAGCGATGGAGACGCCGCGTTCGGCATCGCCCTTCCTCCTCCCCCGAGCAAAGGTGCTGAGCCCCCGAAAACCGAGGTAGCTCCAGAACCTAAAAAGGAAGAGCCCTCGGTGGAAAATGAAGCCGCCGCAGCGGAGCGCGCCGCAAAGGCTTTCGAAAACGCAAAAGAAAATGCACTCGCTCAAGCGAAAAAAGGACAGCTAAAAGAAGCGTTGGCGTCCCTCAGCTTGTTCTACAGCGAGACCGACCTCACCACGGAACAACGCCAAGATCTACTCGACTTTCTCGATGCCTTAGCAAGAGAAGTCGTTTACTCTCGCCAACACCTCCTGGACATCCCTTATTTTCCCGTTCCAGGCGAAACGGTCGATCAAGTCGCAACCAAGTTTGACGTTCCGGTCGATATTCTGGCTCGCATCAACGGGCTGACTCCCGGATCTCCGATCCCACCAGGAACCAACTTGAAGGTCGTACCTGGCCCGTTCCGAGCGGAAGTCGATTTGAACCGAAACGAGCTAACCCTCTTCGTCGGCGAACTCTACGCAGGACGCTATCCCGTCTCGGTAGGAGCGGAACCCGCTCCCAAGGCTGGTGATTTCAAGGTCGTCGACAAGCAGAAAGATCGGAACTACTACGGAGAAGGAGCTCCCATCCCCGGGAACGATCCCAAGAATCCGTATGGAGGATACTGGATCGATCTTGGAAACGATTTGAGCATCCACGGTACCGCAGCGGAAGCGGACGCAAAACTCGGGTGCATCAGCTTGTCACCCCAAGACGCAGCCGATGTCTTCGGTATGCTCTCCCATGGATCTCCCATCACGATCGTAAGATAGTA
>CAYMXM010000862.1:0-1784 GCA_964394065.1 uncultured Pirellula sp.
TAGGGCTCCAAAGCGGCGTCCGACGGGGCGGAACCCCGGTCGGACGGAAGAGCATCCGGAGGAATAAAAGCAGAGACAAAATGCTGGGTTCGAAAGTCTCTGCCCATTACTTGATGGATAGTTCGTATTCGATCGGGGCTCGAAATCCATCGATCCCTTCTTGCTTGAGAGTGGCGGTTTTTCCGTTTCCTTTGTAGACGAAAGGTTTCTCGGTGAAGGGGTCGTTCGGCGCGGGGAGATCGAGCAGGTCGAGAGTCTCAGGAAACTCCCCTGCGTGTTTAGCGAGGTAGTCTCGGATCGCTTCTACTGTCTGAAGTAGCTTTACCCGCCTCTCAAAATTTCTGTGAACCAAAATCACACGAGGAAGAAAGGTATGAAAAGGATTCGACTTAGCACCGGTTCGTTCGCGAAGTTGCTTATCCTCTTCCTCGACCTTCTTCATCACAGCAAGGATTTGCTGGGGAGTTTGGTAAGGCAACGGTTCGATCATCGACCGAACCTTCCAGTATTGACGATGGATCCAACGCATAACGCGTTCCTCCTCCGACATGGTTCGAATTTCTTCCTCGGTAAACTTCGATGACTTAGACAACTCCTCGGTCGCTACGGCGATCATCGCAATTCGAAGCTGGTTTCCTTCGCTCTCGGTGTATCTTTGGTGGACCGACAAGTCCTTCGAAATCTCGTCAACAAACTTCTTTGCGATCTGCTTCCAAGCATCCGCTCCGACAGGCGGAACTGGTTCCTCGGGGCGAGCGGGGGTGGCCCAAAACTCCCACTGAATCGCTGGCCTCAAATCCAGCAATAAGGGTGGGAGGCTTGCGAGAGACCGATACATATTGGGGAGACCTGCGTCGTGCTCGGCTAACAACTCAAGATTGTCGATCACGCGAATTGCGTAAGATTGAACTCGCAATTGGGGAACGATCAAGTGGCTGGCGCTCTGGTGCCGGGCACAGCCAAGTTGCGCCCGAATTCCTAGCAACGCCTGCTCACGGTCCCCTTTGGCGATCTGTTGTTTCACCCAAGCAGTCATTCCCCAGTCGATAAAATTCGCTTGCTCCCCAACATCCGGGAGAAGTATTTCATAGGGTGAATCGTCGAATTTCCCGTTGATCCCATAGGGTGCATATTCCCAATCGGCATAGCTCATGGAGCCTGCTCGCATGATCTGCTTTGCGAAGCCACCAAAAGGGAGCCCTTTCAGTTTCGGGTCGGTGAGTTCCATCTCCGCATACTCTCGCAGCTTCCCGGAAAATTTGCTCATGAACGCGGTCTGCTCATAAGTCATCCGAAGCAGAACGGGAACTGCGTTTCCTTTTTCAAGCGACTCTTCTGGTGGCAGGAGGGAAAAGTAGCCTTCATGCAAATCGACTTGCATGGGAGTCAGTTTTAACTGACGTTTCTCCACGGGTAGGTCCTGGCCTTGGGCACGTGCTAAAGGAACGACGCACAAGCAAGTCAGTAGAAAGGTTTTGAAGGTTCGACGTATCATGATTGAGGTTCCTGAAGAGGGTGAAGAGTGTAAAACGCCACCTTTGGCGTCCTAGAACGCATAGCGCATTAGTTACCCGCTCCCTTCGCCCCCTTTGGGGGAGAAGGGCTGGGGATGAGGGGGTGGCGACCTAGTCCACGATGGCACAGTTAGATCTCACTTCTACCCCTCACCCCCAGCCCCTCTCCCCGAAACGGGGCGAGGGGAGCGGACAAGCTTTGGTAGTCTGATTGCCCCCCCTTTTTCTCACAAGTAATCTCCGAAATCCCCCGTGCGAAGTGGGCGTCGT
>CAYMXM010000863.1:0-1780 GCA_964394065.1 uncultured Pirellula sp.
TGCTCGTGCTCGAATCTCGAGTACGAGTACCGCTGCGCTGAGTACGAATCGGCGGCTCGGAGCCGCCAACTTGGCCAATGTTACTAGCACTTCAACCCCTCACCCCCAGCCCCTCTCCCCTAAAAGGGGCGAGGGGAGCGGATATCTTAAAGCGTGGAGCCGTTCTAGGACGCCAAAGCGGTGTCCGACGGGGACGAGCCCCCGTCGGACATGAAGCGAATCGGAGAACGAAACTTGCGCAAAGCTAAATCCCCACAACACCAACTTTTTGACAGTCCAGGGCAAGCCCCCGCGCCTAAGTTCTAAACGCCCCCTACCCGGGGCTACCCTTCCTCGACCTACGGTCAAATTTGTGAGCAAATCCCCTCTTCTTCCTCACCCCTCAAGCCTCAAGCCTGCCCAACATCTCTTGCCTTGCGAGCAAGAAAATCGCTACCCTCCGGCTGAACAAACTCGTGGCTTGGAGGTTGGATTCAAATCGATATGCGAAAGCGACGATTGCGACACGCGAAAATTGCCGTTGGACTCCTGGGGGTGCTCTGCGCTTGCCAGACCGGTTGCATTCGAAAAAGAATGACGGTCCGGACCAACCCACCGGGGGCTATGGTCTACGTCGACAAACAACCCATCGGGCTGAGCCCCGTGTCTACGAGCTACGTATACTATGGGACTCGCAATTTCGAAATCGTTCGGGACGGATACAGAACGGAGCGATTCCTTCGTCGCTTCAACCCACCTTGGTATGCGATTCCCCCCTTGGATTTCGTTTCCGAAACCCTTTGGCCATTCGAACGACGGGATGAACGCATCATCGACGTTCAGTTAACCCCGGAACCCTTCGTAACGACCGAAGCGCTCATCGACAGCGGCGAACAGCTACGCCTCCAAGCGAGCCAAGGAGTCGCCGTCGCCCCCCCTCCCACCTCTGCTCGCTAAGGAAAGGTGTTGGGGCTGTCTGGCCGACGCGTAAGCGAGGCCCGAAAATCACAACCCGTGGCGTAAGCGAGGGACAGCGCTGGCAACCAAGCATCCATCCAAGATCTCGCTGCACGCCCTTCGTGCCTCAGGGACGTGCCACCCGGCGCCTTGAAACATTGCCGACAAGGGCTGCGTTCACTTGCAACGCTGTCCCTCGCTTACGCCACGGGTTGTGATGGGTGGACGCTTCGCGCCCCCCCCTTTCTTCCTTAAGCCTTAAGCCTTATCCCTTAAGCCTCACTTTCCGTGGTTCGTTCTGGTAAAATCTCTCCATCTTCGCCCTCCCCCTCCCAACCCGGAAGCCACTACCCATGAAATCCTCTCTCGCGATTCCCCGTCTCCTTTTGATCTGCTCGTCTCTTCTCGCCTCCTTGCCCGGAACATCGTTGGGGCAAGAAGCGCGCACCCTCGATCTCCCCCTCTGGAAAGATGGCGCACCAGGGGCACTCGGAACCGAAACAAAAGATATTCCGATGGCCTTAGTCCGGCTTCCTAAAAGTGATAAACCGACCAGCGCCTTGGTCGTCTGCCCTGGAGGAGGCTATGGCAACCTTGCGATGGGACATGAAGGGCATGAGATTGCGGCTTGGGCCAACAACATCGGGATGGCAGCTATCATTTGCGACTATCGTCATCGCGGGAAAGGATATGGGCACCCTGCCCCCAGCCAAGACGCGATGCGAGCCATTCGCCTTACCCGAGAAAATGCCAAGGAATGGAATATCGATCCGAATCGGGTCGGAATCATGGGGTTCTCGGCAGGCGGTCATTTGACATCGACCGTCTTAACCCACTTCGATCT
>CAYMXM010000864.1:0-1774 GCA_964394065.1 uncultured Pirellula sp.
CGCCCCGCTTCGGGGAGAGGGGCCGGGGGTGAGGGGTAGAAGTGTTAGAAACGATGGCCAAGTTCTCGCTCGCTGCTGGTAACTCGAACGCTTCTGCGATCCCTCCGGGATCGTTGACGCGTCGTCACGATTCACCGGTGGTGGCGCTGCGCTTACCACCGGCTAATGGCTGTAATCCCTTCGGGATACCAGAGGATGCAAAGCGAATCCTTGAGTTCTCCTCTGCGAACCTCTGCGTCCCCTGCGGTTAAAACGGAATAAATCCACGCATTCGAAAATCCCTATCACCCCCAACCTTTTGACAGCCCAGGCTTGCGCCCTACCGCTACCACGCGCCGCCTCCGCGTCTCTGCGTTGCATTACTAAAGGCTCCTCCGGGCGACCTGCTCAGGCCGCATCAGAATGAACAGATCTCGAAACCGATTTCTTGCAGAAGTGGGACGTGCGAGGGTTGCGCGATAGCGGCGAGATTCCCAACGCGTATGTCGGGATAGACCAACCCTCCGATGTCATTCCCGAGCCATTCGCTGATCAGTTCGAGGGAGACTCGTTCCTGGATGGCGGATAAAACGGAAGGCCAAAACCAGCCGACCAATCCGCCGGGTTCCGAGAACCCCTTCAAGCCGGCTCGCGTCAATCGAGTGAGTCCCTCGGCGGACTCGCTTCCGAATACGAGCACCAAGCCATCATTCTCAAGGAGCCTCGACCGGCAGCTTGCCTCTACCTGCTCCCAGTCACCTCCTCGGATTACGGCAGGCCACCAAGAAGACTCGTCCCTTGTATCCCCCAAAAGAGGAACGAGAGGAATATTCGCGTGGGTATCGACTCCAAGTTTTCGGAAGTGAGCGACGTGGGATAAGGCGGTCTGCTCCTGCAGAGCTTTTGCAACCCGAGAATAGGCATCGTCCATCCGCTCACCGCGCAAACTCATGCAGCGACAGGATGAACTCGTTTCGCTATGGTTATGCCATCCTGCTAAATCGACTCCGATCGAGGAGACCTTTTCCTCGCTCGTGGCGACTTCGGGAAGAGCGAAAATCGAAGGCGAGAACGAATAGCCCAAGTCGTTCGAAGGGGGGGCTTCTTTCTGAGGGGGAGGAGTAGGAACCTCAGACAGGAGCGAAGCGAAGTGGTGCGAAGAAACCGGCTCTGGGACGGGGGGAGGAATCGGTGTTTCCCGCGCCATCAGCAACTCGGGATTGAGGGTTGCCTCTTGATCCCCTTCCTTCCATCCGACCAGGAAATCCGTTTTTCCTGCAACGATTTGGTCACCTTCCGAAAGTACTTTTTCGCGAACGGGCTCGCGATTGAGCCATGTCTTATTCCTGCTCCCCAAGTCTCGGAGCAGTGCGTCAGCTCCACGATTCTCGATCTCGAAGTGGAGGCTAGACATGTAGGTATCGACATCGAAGACGATATCCCCCTTGGTCCGACCGAAAGACCATGTCGCCCCGACCGGCACCTCATAGGTCTTTCCAACCCAAGGTCCCGAACGAACTGACAAGCATAAAAGGCGAGCTTTCCGCGACACGATTCAAGACAAGTTTTCTAACAAGGAAGAGTGGACCGGACGTACTTGATCATAACTAGCCGAAGGGTGACAGACTACTAGGAACCAGTCGATCCACCGGTTTTCGCAACGCTGCATATCTCCGCTCCTCTCGCCCCGCTCCGGGGAAAGGGGCCGGGGGTGACTTGACGCATCGGCGCGAATATAAAGCGTTTGGGTAGTTTGGCCGACGCGTAAGCGAGGCCCGAAAATCACAACCCGTGG
>CAYMXM010000865.1:0-1769 GCA_964394065.1 uncultured Pirellula sp.
TCACCCCCAGCCCCTCTCCCCGAAGCGGGGCGAGGGGAGCGGAGATATAAAGCGCAATGGTGCCGGCGCTATCCTTCGCTTACGCCACGGGTTGTGATTTTCGGGCCTTAGTAGCGTCCTCGAGAGATCGGATTGATCGCTTGTTGTTGCCCCCCGCCATTCGGAGGTGTCAAAGCTGGTTGCTGCATCCCCAAGTGGTTAGAAACGGTTCCTTTGTATTCGATCCAAAGGAGCGCGTCGTTCCTCTGCCCCACCGCAGGCAATACGCGATTCAAACCAAAGATCGAGGGGGGATTCGCCATGAGTGTATTGTCCACTGGCCCCGAGGGGGATGCTACGATTCCGCACGAGAGAAGGAGAACTTGATCGGTGGGCCATTGAAACCGCTCTTGCAATCTCCAGGAAACGATTTGCGGCACCTCGACCTGCGCGTTCTGCATCTGGTTCCCAACCGGGAGATCGACCTTTACGGGATTGAGCCGCTCGACTTGATCGATCTCGCACTTCAAGAGAAGGTCTGCGGTCTTCCCATCCAAATCTAGTAAGGGGCTGATCTGAAGTTTGAATCCTTCTCGAATCTCTTCCGAGACAGGCTGATAGGGAGGATATGGAGCGGTCGTGTTGAGGGTGAAGCCCTTGAGGTAGTTTCTGGATCGGAGTTGTTCCAGATGCTGGAGCTGTCCGTTGTGAAGGGGAATCTCGACCGCTTGCAGTTCTTTGGCATCGTTTCGTTCCCGGAGTTGAGCGAGGAGGATCGCACCGTTTTCCTTCGGCATCAACCAAGCGGAAACGCCAGGGGAGGCGGAGGGGACGGGGCGCATCAGGGGAAAGGCTCGGGACCTCCATTGGGGATTGGAGATCGTAATGATCCGCACCCCGTATACTTGCGGTTCGCTCACACCGTTGACGAATTTTTCATAGATCCCAGCGACCCGTTTCTGCATGGTCGGGTTGTGGTAGACCCGGAGCTTGTCGCGATCCGCGTGGAGAATCCCCATCGGTTCCGAGAACCAGACATCGGTTCCGGTCTCTCGGAGGATCCAGTCGATAAGCCATTGCTGGGGTTTCTCGACGTTCTTGAGATTCTGGGTGTAGGGGCGAATGTCGTACTCCACCCACTGTTGTCCAGCATTGTTCGGGAGTTGAAAATCCCCAATCGCTCTTGGTTGCAGAGTTCTCGCAGAGGCTTCGTTCGATTCGAGGGAGGGAATGACGGGAGGTTGCTGCGCAGGAGGGAGAGGATCCTGAGCGAAGGTGCTCGGCAGAAATGCAACACCCACCCCTGCAACGAGAATTCTCAAAGTCCAAGGAGGAAATGCGAGCATCATGCTCTCCAACGAAAAACGGCGTACTCAAAAACTAAACACGACTACAGGACATAAGAGGGATAGCAAATTCGAGGGTTCGATGCCAATCCCAGTATTGCCTCGTAGTATTAATGCTAGCAGCAATCATGGCCTCAGAAAGAGAGGGGAATGAACCACGAATCGAACGAATCTTACTAAGTAAGGCTTGAGGGGTGAGGCTTGAGACTTGAGGAAGAAGAGGGCTTCGCCCTTCGCCTTGACCGTAGGTCAAGGATAGGTAGCCCCTACCCGGAGCTACCAAAAACGTGACCATTTTCAAACTCGACAATTCCATCTAGTCTCCCTAGCTTAACTCTGATGCGTCAGGCCAAGCTGGGGGTGAGGGGTTGAAGTGCTAGAAACATTGGCCGTTTTACCAAGGTGAACTATCCCAGCGGTATAGGGTTTCGGGGATCTCGACTT
>CAYMXM010000866.1:0-1766 GCA_964394065.1 uncultured Pirellula sp.
CGCTATCCCTCGCTAACGCCACGGGTTGTGATGGTAGGACGCTTCGCGTCCTACCGCTTACCACCTGCGTCAGGCTGCATGGATTGGCGACCGCTTCACACACCCTACATGAAAGCCGCTACACAGCCTTCGTAACCGTCCCTAAGAAAAAGGGTTCTTGGGCGACGAGTTCGGTTCCGTCGCTTAGGTAGAATCGGACCCGTACACACCAGGAGATATTGACGATGGTTCCCTCGTAGGAGAGAGGGGACTCGGGGAGAGGGACATCGACCTTTTGAGGACGTTTCCATTCGATGGCGTTGAGAGAACTACCGCTGAGGCGTTGGAAAAAGTGAACGCCCATGTCCTCGGACCCCTTCCCTTCGGTAAGCCAGATCACCGAGACCTCTACTGCGGTGATCAAAGCGCCGTCGATATTGCTCACCGAGTACTCGAATTCGAGGACATCGCTAGGCATATAGGTCGGTTGCAGACCGAGCAAACGGATCATGACGTTAGCCCTGGAGTTTTTGTCGGCGCGTGCGGGTACACTACCACGGGGAAACTTCGGGAGTACGATGGCCATCGGTTTGCCTCTCCTTCGACGATGATCTTCCAATGAACAGCGTTGTGAAGACTTTGAAACGAATGCATTGCATCCGCAGGAATGGTGAGCGTTCCCTCCAACTCCAACGGACGCCCCCAATCAATTCGTGTACGCCCCTGATCAACAATCAGGTCCTCGCGCACAATGGATCGTTCGGTGCGAATATCGGTGCCGAAATGATACGTGCTTTCCTCTTCGCAAACCAGTCTAGCTGTCAGTTTCTTCAAGACCAAGCGGCCATATTGAACCAAAACGATCCTGTAGGAGCGACCGGGAATGAGAGGTAGATCTTCGATTTCCACGGTGGTCGAACCAATTCCCAACACTTGAACATAGGTCTTAAAAAAGACCTGGGCGGAGCGAAGCCCGATATAAGTTCCAGGAATCAGCAGCAACAATAGGGTGTAGGGAGTCCTCGCCGCGAAAAGCTCTTGGATGGCAACGACGAAAAAAATCGCCAGCATGGCATTCCAAGCCATCGCAAAAACCCCGACAGCAACGATCGCTATCAATTCGAGCGAGGGGCTGGGAAGCCGATACGCCAGCTTTGCCCCTGGACTGTCGGTAAACGGTTCTAGGGAGGGGATCATCGGGGGGGGATGGTTTTTCCCTCGGCTCTTCGGTCGGGGGAGAAGACCGCTCCGGGCGATCGCCTCCCGGTGCTCGTCACTTGTCGCCACCTTCAGGACGCGGTACCAGAAACCAACGACTCCCAAAATAATAAGGGCAGCGGAAACCCCGACTGCTAACCAGAATCCATAACCTACCTTGAGCCACGTCACGATGGTGCTCAAGCAGAAAACGCCGACGAGAAAGCAGGCTGCAAAGAAAGAGGCTTCGCCGAGGGATCCCATGATCCACCAGCCGGTCATCCGTCCCCCTTTTTTCTTTCCCCACAGTCGTAGTCTTGGCTTCATAACCTCGAAGTGTATTCGCTGGATGGGGATTGCCAAGCCGGACAATCCCTACGAACGGTAAAGTTCCAGCATTGGAGAAGATCGACTAGGGATTCCACGGGGCTTGGGAAAGCTCAATGCCTACTAGTAGGGTACACATATGGCCTGATGAATTTGCGTCCGCCGACGTAGCGGATGGGGGGGGACGCGAAGCGTCCCCCCCCCCATTACAACCCGTGGCGTAAGCGAGGGACAGCGTCGCGAGTGCACGTAGCCCTTGTCGG
>CAYMXM010000867.1:0-1761 GCA_964394065.1 uncultured Pirellula sp.
GCATCCATCCCAGGTCTCACAGCACGCCCTTCGTGCCTCAGGGGCGTGCCACCCGGCGCGGAAGTAATCCCGACAAGGGCCACGTTCACTCGCGACGCTATCCCTCGCTTACGCCACGGGTTGTGATTTTCGGGCCTCGCTTACGCGTCGGGCTGTACTTCAGGCCCTCAAAGAAACTGGGGGCTTCCTAAAGTCTAAAGTCCAAAGTCTAAAGTCATCCCAGCTCGAGACGCCCGGGGCACGATGAAAACCCTTGGAGACACGGATAGAGAGCTTGAAAGGGGAGCCCGTACCGCATACAACAATCCAATTCATCGCCAAGGGCGGGTGAAATCCCCTCCCTCGGCGTTTGCGTTTCCGAAAGAAGTGTTCATCGATAACCCTAGAGAGCTGAGTGTCAATGGCTGGTACTGGACTAGATAGCGGACTTGTGACCAAAGATAACATTGCGAAGGTACTGGAAAGTGCGTTGGATGCGGGAGAAGGGCTTCTTCGTCTCACGCCGACATGGGTCCCTCGTAGCTTCTTGCATCCAGGACGCCGGATCAAGCTCTTCCCGGGCGACCTCTACGCCTTCGGTGCCGATCGAGGTGGAATCGACGAGCGATGGTTCTCCTCCACCACCGAAGCGGCCAACGAAGGACGCGTTTGGCACGAAGGATTGAGCTTCTGCCTGTTCGAAGGGCAAAAGTTCCTTCTCAAAGATGCGGTTACGGAGCAGGGGAACCGGCTGATCGGCGAGCCGACCTTCAGCAAGTACAACCGTTGGCCGGTCTATTCGAAGTTCTTCGATAATATGGGGCCGATTCCCCACCACATGCACCAGTCCGCGGAGGATGCAAAGCTCGTAGGACAGGAAGGAAAGCCAGAGAGCTATTACTTCCCCCCCCAGTACAACAACGTCGATAACAATTTTGCTTACACGTTCATGGGGCTTGAACCAGGGACGACGAAGGCCGATCTCCGCCGTTGCTTGGAGAACTGGAACAAAGGAGACAACGGCATCCTCGACCTTTCCCGCGCGTATCGATTGAAGCGAGGGACGGGATGGTTGATTCCCCCTGGGGTTCTTCATGCCCCCGGTTCCCTTTGTACCTACGAACCGCAATGGGGTAGCGATGTCTTCGGAATGTTCCAATCGATCGTCGAGGGACGCTACGTTCCTTGGTCTCTTCTAGTGAAAGACATGCCGAAGGAGAAGCATCAAGATCTCGATTTCATCATCGGGCAGCTCGATTGGGAAAAGAACGTCGATCCGAACTACAAGGACAGCAACTACATCGAGCCGATCATCGACTCGGAAAAGTCGGGAGCAGGGTACACCGACAAGTGGATCGTCTATGGAACGGTCGATGGAAAACAATTGTTCAGCGCCAAAGAACTCACGATTGAACCGGGGGCGAAGTGCATTCTCAAGGACAATGCGGCGAGCGGTTGGATTACCGTTCAAGGCAAAGGTCGAATGGGCAAGCTCGCGCTGCAGACACCTGCGATGATTCGATTTGGTGAGAACACCGAAGACGAAGTCTTCATCAGCTTTGAGGCCTCCTCGCGAGGGGTCGAGATTGAGAACACCGGTTCCGAGCCACTCGTCGGACTCCGATACTTCGGCCCAGATGCCCACGCAAACCTACCGAAAAACGGTGCGTGGAAAAACGCGTAGGCAAAAAAGGGACTGATGTCACCCTCCCCTCTGGGGAGGGTCGATCCGCTTGAGCATCTCCTACCCGCAGGGGCAGGAGATGCTCAAGCGGATCGGGG
>CAYMXM010000868.1:0-1760 GCA_964394065.1 uncultured Pirellula sp.
CGTTGGATCGACCCTCCCCGGAGGGGAGGGTGAGAAGAGTTCTTTAACAGGTGAACCGTCAGCCTAGACGCTTCGGTGTGTTCCGTGGTCGCATCAGATGCGAAGGTGATTGCGATAGAGATGGTGGATGATATGCGGTCTGTCCCCGAGATGGGAGAGGCGACCACTTCACACACCCTACGATTGCGTGGCCCGGGCCACGGTTGAAAATGCGCATGAAAAAACCACTGGGTGGTGAGACCAACCAGTGGTTCAAATGAGTTGCATGGAGCAGAATCTCGATTGATGTATCGAGAGCTCGAGCATCGCAACGATAGCTATGCAGGCTTAGAACGAGTGCTGGTCTTCTTAGCAGCCTTCTTCTTTGCGACCTTTTTCTTGGTTGCAGCCTTCTTTGGGGCTGCCTTCTTAGCAGCCTTCTTTGCAACCTTCTTCTTAGCAACCTTCTTCTTGGCTACTTTTTTCTTCGTTGCAGCAGCTTTCTTCTTGGCCACGGATCATATCCTCCGAAAAGCGAAACTTGGTTGCTGCAGAGACATCGTCCAGAAGCAGGAGGGCGACGGTCTGGGCTCAACAACCGATACTAAAAACCTTCATCGAAACCGCTTCGACTTTGACATCGTGACTAAGACAACACTCTCGCGTCTAAGACACTAGGTCCAACGCACACGCTCGTGTCCGTTGAGCCAAGGCTGTTTCCACGAAGGAACAACATCCAATGTCGTATTTGTATAAAAGCCGAAACTTAATGCAACATCTTTTCGACAATTTTTCCACATAAATGAAATCAATTTTCAACGATCGCGCGAATGAAGTTCTCGCGATCACCAAGAACTCCCACCGTAACTCGACTGCAATGTCTGAAAGTTCGAGTAAGCGAGCGATGCAAAGAAGAGCGCAGCGAAGGGTTGATGAAGTGTTTGATACATCCATATGGCGATCAATGCGCCCGCAATCATGCCGAGCATGCAAGCCTCTCGCAATCCATCGCGACCCGTAACCATCCCGATGATGTGCCTTGCAATCTGACCACCATCGAGAGGAAAGACGGGCAAGAGATTGAGGACCGCCCACCAAAGACTCGCGCTGACCAAGAAGTTCACCATGCAATATACGTAGGCATTCCCGATCGGTGGGGGAGCAGGGAGTTGCATCCCTGTCCAATCTGCAAAGAGGCTGAGCATCTCGACGTTGATGCCACACCCAAACGCGACCAAAGCAACGAGAACAGCCAAAAGGATTTGAATAGCCGGACCCGCGGCGCTGACGATGAAACTATCGAAGTGCGTGAGCCGAGTTCGCCTTCCTTGCCGAGACCAAACCAATCCAGCACCCGGTATCGCAACTCCCCCCATCTGGTAGAGAACGATCTCCGCGTCGACTCCAAAAAATCGAAACGCCAACGCATGACCTAGCTCGTGCACGAGGATGCTCACAAAGGTCACGAAGACCCAAATGAGAAGGAGCATTGCAAAGTTGGATGGAATCTCAGCCATCGAAAATGTGGCGTGATACCCGCGAGCCCGGTTGTAACCAAACGCAGCACTGACAGCCCAAAAGAGCCAAGTGACTCGCACCGGAAACCCTAAAAACGTAAACCTCCAGTCGTAAGGACTGTGTTGAGGCTCTCCAAGAAACATCTGCGCGGGTCTCCTTAAAATCGTTTAGGAACTGTCCTGAAATAACTTCCCGGTTTTGAACGGGATTAGAAATCGCGGCGCACTTAAGATTTTGGCTCCCTTCGCCCCCTTTGGGGGAGA
>CAYMXM010000869.1:0-1757 GCA_964394065.1 uncultured Pirellula sp.
CCCCGGTCGGACGGAAGAGCATCCAGAGGAATAAAAACGGACACTCAAAAAACTATGTCGGCACCAACTTTTTGACACTTCTCATTTCAAACTTCTCTCGTGCTTACTGCTGCTGATCTTCTTCTTCGCAATGCAACACTCTATCCAAACGAGGTCGCCTGGGTGGAGCGGGAAGGGGATGTTTCTCATTCGATCACTTGGAGGCAACTATCTTTCTTAGCCGCTGGACTTAGCGACTGGCTACTAAGTCATGGTGTAACCTCCGAAGACCGAGTCGTTTGGTGGGATCATAATTCTTTGGAATGGATCCTTCTCGACCTCGCCTGTTCTGCCCTAGGAGCCGTTTCGGTTCCTTTAGATCCGAGGCTCTCTCCACGAGTCGCCAATGAAATTGCCTCACGAGTCGAGCCGGCACTGAGGCTCGTATCCACCACTTTTGCACCCAAGCTCCCCGGTCTTCTCATTCCTCGGTGGAATAAGTTTGCTCGCAAGAGAAACGTCTCATCCCTTCTCCGGCACCATCAAGACGATAAGCTCGCCACGATCCTTTTCACTTCGGGGACCAGTGGAGAGCCGAAGGGGGTGATGCTATCGCATCGGAACCTGATGACCAATGCGTTTGCAAAGCTCGCCGTGATGCCTCAATACCGGACCGATCACCGACTTAACCTTTTACCCTTCGCGCATGCGTATGCTCGAACCTGCGAACTAAACGCTTGGCTTCACAGCGCTTCCTGCATGGAGGTGGCGCGAGGAGTCGACGATCTAATCGAACGAATTGGAGATGTTCGCCCAACGCTTCTCAATGGAGTGCCGGTTGTTTTTGAACGGATCCTGGAGCATGCAGAATCGATGGGTGGGCTGGACCAGATCAAACCACTTCTCGGTGGCCGGATGCGGCAGCTCGCCAGTGGCGGTGCCCCGCTGTGTGATGCACTGCGCGAAGCTTTCCTCAAAGGAGGCTATCCGATCTACCAAGGTTACGGGCTAACAGAAACGGGGCCTGTCGTTTGTTCGAACGTGAATGAACGATCGGGTGCACCTGAGTGCTTGGATGGTGTAGGGGCAGTTATTCCTGGAACGGAGATAGCGATCGATGCTGACTCAAGGCTCTATGTACGAGGCCCTGGGGTGATGATGGGGTATTGGCGGGATGAACCGGCGACGCGGGATAGATTTAAAGATCTTGCGAACCCAAACTCGACGCCCCGTGAGCTCTGGTTGGATACAGGGGATCTGGCGGAGTATATCGGAGATCGTAGTGCGATTCGCATTCTCGGCCGAGCCGACGATCGAATCGTTCTTTCGAACGGTTATAAGTTCGATCCGATCGCGATTGAACGGGAGATTGGAACGCTTGCTGGCGTTCGAGACGTTGTTGCGATCGGGGGGAAGAATGGTGGGTGGTCGGTTTGCTTGTGTGTTGATGATCTTGAACCGAGGCTCGATGAAATGGAGTGGAGGAGGAGAGTTTTGGGAAGCGTATCCCAAGAGATCGCACCACAACTGGAGAAGGTTCATCTGTTCGATCAGGAGTGGCCCCCAGACGAGGGACTTCTCAATTTCAAAGGTGGGAAGAAACGCGCGGAGTTTACGAGAAGGTTTGGGTAGATCTCACTAGGTTTCGGAGAGACGGGGTAGGTTTTGGAGAGACGGGCCGAGAGTGGGCTGGCGCATCGGTGTTAAGGGGGGCGCGAAGCGTCCCCCCATCACAACCCGTGGCGTAAGCGAGGGACAGCGTCGCGAGTGCACGTAGA
>CAYMXM010000870.1:0-1748 GCA_964394065.1 uncultured Pirellula sp.
CCCCCTCTCCCTCCCCCTCTCCCTCCTCCTCTCCCTCCTCCCCTCCCCTCTCTTCGCTCAATTCGACCTAAATCCACTGCGACAAGCTTTCGTCATTGAAGCCCCCAAGGCTCCTGAACAGCTGTTTCGACTCACCGAGGAATCCGCCTCTGAAATCATCCGTGGCTTGATCCAAAACGAACTGGCTGTCGTTAAACAACTCTGTACCCCTGATGATCCAGAATCCGCCGCGTTCCTTCAAAAGGTCGAGGCCGAGTGGAAGCAGTTCGCAAAACCGATGGGAGCGCTCCTCGTTGGAACCTCCCTCTCGATGGGGACTCAAGATCGTGCCATCGAGCGACAGGTGCAAAAATGGGTTGAAGCAACGCTCCCACCTGAAAAGTCTCGCCACTACGAAGAGGAGCTAAACGACCGAGACGCAACTCGCAAAGAAGCCCTCCTAACCGAAATTCTCCGTATCTTCCAAGCGAAGCTTCAACTCTCGGAGTCTCAAATAGCAAAGGCCCGAACAACCCTCGAGACAAACTGGAAGACGCATTGGTTTCGCTCGATCGAAGGAGCCTACGATGGCGAAGGAGGACTCGCTCCCGTGGAGCGAAGTTGGATCGATTGGGACCTTACAAAATCGCAACGAAATGCTTTGATCGCAAGAAGGACGATTCACCGACGCTGGGCAGATGTTTCCACCTACCCCTACCTACAAGTGAAACATTTCTTTACCTTCGACGGAGCCCCGAAAGGTGTTTCGGTTGGAAGCACACGCGTTCAGGTTCTTAATATTGCGAATCAACCTGGCAGAGTAATCAGAATGGACCCGGTCCGAGGACTGAGGATTGCGGTGGACCCCGCACAGGTGGTCGTCCCACGAGGGATCATCCCGGACATCGAGGAGATGGGTGTTCAAGCAAGGGGTGTCGGCGTACACGGCCGGTTGAGCCGAAACGATATGGAAGAAAATCTTTACGGGACCTTAGGGGGCTCGAAGCAAGCCTTTCGAAATCAACGCCGCGATACCGTACAACGCCATATCGACCGAATTGGTTTGGTCTGTGATCTTACTCCAAAGCAAAAGGAAAAGCTGGAACAATCGATCGACATCGATATCGAACGAACGGAAACTAAAATCAGTTCCCTCCTGAGCGAGATCGACGAGACCACCACTCCCGAGCGAAAACAAGCGATCTACCAATCCGCGTTTCTCACCGTTCAGTTGATCAAGACCGAACAAGACAAAGATGAGAACTCGATTTGGAAGAAGGTCCTGCACGCGACGTTAACCGAGGAACAAGCCAAGCGTTTAGAGGAAGAGGATCAACTCGTTGCCGATCGAAACTCGCGATCCGATCAGTTCCGACTCCTCTTGCTTGCGCAACGACGACTCGGGCTCATCAAGCCCCAGCGAGAAAAGCTTTCGTCGTTCATAGCCCTTCCGAACAATGCGAACCTCGAGTCGGTTCAAGCGTTGCGAAAAGCATTGTTAACCCTCTCCCCCGAGGAACGAGAAGCAATCCTCCCCCCAGACACCTTCCGCCACTGGTCTGAGTAGATGTAGAACGGAATTCATTCCGTTAAACAACGCCTCCATTCAACGCCGCCATCAGCGCCGTGAGCCGGCCTCCCGATCATGGCTCTCCAAGCCCACTTCAAGGCCCCTAGAAGGGGTGAGAGCCTCTTCGCACCAACGAGAAGCTTGGAGTGCCATGAATGGGAGGCCGGCTCACAGCGCTGACGGCGGCTTTGATTGGCGG
>CAYMXM010000871.1:0-1745 GCA_964394065.1 uncultured Pirellula sp.
AGTTCAAAGCCAAGCTTGCTAGGGCTGTTACCTACGCCCAAACGATCCAAGAGAATGCCGTGAAGGGTTCTTTTGACGATCACCACGAGCTACACGAGATCGGACATTTGCTCGAAGATTTGCCAAAACTCGCGAAGGCTGCTTCGGTGGATGATGCCAATATCGAAACGCTGACCACCGCAACCAAAGGGTTGTTCGAATCGACCCTTGTCATCGACAAAGCGCTGCACGATTCGAAAGAGTTCAAGTTCGATGACGTGAAAGAATCGTACGAGCAAAGTCTCGCTCAACTCAAGACGTTAGCAGATACGATCGGCAAATAAGCGAGCAGCAGATTAAAAAGCCACCAAGAGCGATTCCCATCACAACCCGACGCGTAAGCGAGGGACTGCGTCGCGAGTGGCCACCGCCCTTGTTAGATATCTCAGGAGTCTGGGTGGCACGTCCCTGAGGCACGAAGGGCGTGCTGTGAGACTCGCATGGCATGCCTGGTTACCAGCGCTGTCCCTCGCTAACGCGTCGGGTTGTGATGGTATTTGCGTCTGCCGATCGCCTAAAACCCATTGAAAATTAAAGGCCGAGAAGATGATGCGAATTCGAGATGTGAGTCTTGCACTTAGTGCCACCCTTTTTGGGTTCGTTCTGATGGTGGGTTGCGGACCTGCCAAGGACCCATTGCAAGAAAAGGCTAAGTCGGAGCTGTTGGTCCGTGAAATTCAGGACGCTCCCATCTCGATCGAAGAAGCGATCGCAAAAGTGTCGGAGAATTCAGAGAACGCCGATCCCCTCCCCGTCGTTGTGAAAGCAAAGATCGGTTCGGGAAAGGGGGAGACGTTCGAAAAGTCCTCCTCGGCGTTCCTCATCTCCGAGATTCCTGAAGGGGAACACGCCGGGGATCCCGGACACGACGCCGACAATTGCCCCTTCTGCCGGGCGCGCGAGGCGAGAGCGCCCACCGTGATGGTACGGCTGATCGACAAAAGTGGAGCCCCTTTCCCGAAAGGGGCCGACTCCCTCCTCGGCTTGAAGAAAGGGCAACACGTCTTCGTGAAAGGGATCGGAAGCTACGACCCGGAACTCAACTACTTCACCATCGAAGCCGACTCGCTGAAGATCGCTACTCCGTAAAACCGAACGCCCCGTTGCGCCATTCTTCTCGTTCCTTTTCATCGGGGGGAATAAAATCTTTCCAAGGCAGATCATTCAAAAGAAGTGGGTTGGTGGCGATTGCATATTGAAACGCTCGATACTTGAGGCGCACCTCTTCTCCTCGCAAAGCTGCCTCCAGCACGGTCGAGGAAGCACGCTGGGCGGGGAGGCCGGTCAGTACGAGGATGTAAATCAACATTGATGCGCTCTCACCTTTCGCTTCTCTCAGCAACTCTATTACCCGATCGATCGTAGCTTCCCGTTTCGCGATAAGGTCTTCCGTGGGCTCCCCATCGATCGCACACAGGACTCGACCGACCGTTATAAACATCTCCATGGCTCCGGAGGGAAGATCGCCCAAATTTTTCGAGATTCGATCTAATAGAAGGGGGAGTAAATCTGCTCCCTCGCAACCCAAACCACCCACTTCCATGGCAGCCCAACGTCGTGCGGTTAAGGAATCGCTTTGTAGGTCAGCGAGGATTTTATCTTTGGTGCTTGTCATGGTTTAGTAGAAAAGGTGGTGGTGTGGCGATTTGGGTTTGCGCAAGTTTTGTTCTTTGATTCGTTTCTCGTCCGACCGGGGCTCGTCCCCG
>CAYMXM010000872.1:0-1744 GCA_964394065.1 uncultured Pirellula sp.
TCCGTGGTTCCCTCCCCCCCTCAACTCGCCGAGAGCCTCTCTCCGCATGAGGGGGCTTCGAGTTCCCGGAATAGGAGGCGGGCTCACCGCGCGGGTAGGGGCTTTTATTGGAGGCGTTGTTTAACGGAATAAATTCCGTTCTACTTTCAACAACTGGCTCTTACGATTATAAGTGGTTTTTCTTCCTAAACCTCAGAGAATCGTGAGCCTGGTACATGAGGGCGAACCGACTTAAATCTCCGACATCCATTTCCCTCGCGTGCATAGCCTTGACCACGGTCTTCGCTGTTTCCGTCGGCCCGATCATCAATGCATTGAGGCTGTCTCTGAACGTCGAGGTGATCCAGTACGCCGCGATCTATGTCATGCTCGGCGCCTACCTTGCCCTCATGCTATCCCTCCTCTACGAACGTCTCAGTCGCCCAGCCGATGTCGCCATCGAACAACTCGAAGGGAAACTAACGATCACTCCCTGCAGAGTTGAAAACGTGATTCAAGGGGGACAGGATTTCATCGATCGAAACACACCTCAAAGATTCACCTCCCTCCCCTCGAACAAAACTCGTTCTTGTCGCATTCTGATCCTCAATGGGGTATCGATCCCTCGCGAAATTGCAGACCTTTGGCCCCTGCTTCCGAATTTGAAGATACTCGATGTTCAAAACTCGATACTACCCGACGAGTTTTGGGTGGGGCTTGAAAGATGCCCCGAACTGGATCACGTCCTCGCCAGCGGAGCCACATTCGAGACAACGATGAAGGAAATCACCATGGCTATTCCTGAAGTCCGAGTTCATCAATCGCCAACCACCATCGTCGCCCGTTCCTAAATTCAATGACGAAGCTCAACTCAACTGGTAAGGTCTCATTGGTCGGCGCCGGTCCCGGTGCGATGAAACTGATCACGCTGCGGGGATGCGAACTCCTCCGAGAGGCCGACGTCGTTCTCTACGACGGGTTGGTAAACGACGAAGTCCTGCAACTGGCCAATCCTCGTGCCGAACTGTTGTGCGTCGGGAAGCATGGGCACGGGGGAATGTGGTCCCAACAGGAGATCGATGCAAAGACGATCTCCTTTGCCAAGGAAGGAAAGCAGGTTGTTCGACTCAAGGGAGGAGACACTGCGATCTTCGCCCGCACTTCGGAGGAAGTGGAACACTTGGTTGCGGGAGGAATCCCTTACGAAATCGTCCCCGGAATCACAGCCGCTCTCGCCGCAACCGCATATGCCGGGGTCCCGCTGACCCATCGGGATTGGGCATCGGCGGTTGCGTTCGTGACAGGGCAGATGCAACCCTCCGATGGGAGTCTTGATTCCGACGAGGGGATGGACTGGAAAGGGCTGGCCGCCTTCCCGGGGACCCTGGTCCTCTACATGGGGGTAACGACAGCAGCCCGCTGGAGCCAACAGTTGATGGAGGCTGGAAAATCGCCACGCACCCCCGTCGCATTGGTCCGCCGCGTTTCCTGGAACGATCAACAAGTGCTCCGTTGCCAACTCGACAACGTCGCGGAGACGATTCAAGGAACGCCCGGCTTCCGCCCACCGGTAATCAGCATCATCGGGGACGTTGCACAGCTAACCGAATCGATGAGTTGGTTTGTCGATCGCCCTTTGTTTGGAAAGCGCTTTCTGATCCCGAGCACCGAAAGAACCGGTGGGAAGCTGCGAAGCGCACTCAACGATCTGGGGGCAACGACGACTTTGCAACCTGCGGTCGTAACAACTCCTATCACCGAAGAT
>CAYMXM010000873.1:0-1734 GCA_964394065.1 uncultured Pirellula sp.
AGCGGCTCCTCCCGAAAGAGAGGAGGCTTCGACTTTTTACTACCCCTGCCTATCTCAGTGGCTTCCTCGCAATCTTCTGCAGTATTGGATTTGCGGTGGCAGGATGTGAGATGGCCCTGCGGTTCCCAAATCGATTATGATGATTCTTGCGTTTGCTTTCCTCGCTCTTTCATCTCACCTGTAAGCCTTCATTCCTCTCCACGATTTTCCTTCCTATCGGGGCACGACTATGACCAACCATTCCTCTCGCCGGCAGTTCTGCATGGGCGTCGCTGGCGCATCCAGTCTTTTCCTGGCTTCCTCGATGCGAGCTTCCGGATACCTCGCGCCGAGCGATCGCCCCGTCTTCGCGACCATCGGGTTGCGAAATCAAGGTTGGACGATCATGAACAAATCGTTCAAGTATGTCGACTTCGCCGCATTGGTCGATGTCGATGCCAACATACTCGCCGAGAACGTCGAAAAAACGGAGAAGCGTCAGGGAAAGAAGCCCGACGCTTACAGCGACTATCGCAAAGTTTTAGATCGAAAAGATATCGAAGCGGTCATGATCGCAACTCCCGATCATTGGCACACTAAGATCGCGATCGAAGCGATGTATGCCGGGAAGGATGTCTATTGCGAAAAGCCACTCACTCTTACGATCGACGAAGGGAAACAGATCGAAGCCGTCGTGAAGGAAACGGGACGGGTCTTCCAAGTCGGAACGATGCAGCGGACCGAATCAAACCATCGATTTCTTCAAGCGATCGCAATGATCCGAGATGGTCGGATCGGAACGATCAAAAAGGTAACCTGCGGAATCGGAGGGATGGAGGACTCGCCGGTGCTTCCAGAAGTTCCGGTTCCTGAAGGGCTCGATTGGGATCGCTGGTTGGGGCCTGCGGCCAAAGTTCCCTATCGTGCACTCCCTCAAATTCGGGAAGGGTATGGAGGTGGCGTTCCCCTGTTCAGCAACTGCCATTACTCCTTCCGCCATTGGCACGAATACTCCGGTGGGAAGCTGACTGACTGGGGGGCGCACCACGTCGATATCGCTTGCTGGGCCCTCGGCGCGACCGATACGGGACCGAGCAAAATCGATCCGGTTAAGTACAGCTTGCCGGTCGAATACAAAGATGGGAATCCGGTTCGCCATGACAAATACAACACCGCGACTTCATTCGAGATTCACGCTTCGATGCCGAACGATGTTTTAATGGTCATAACGAGCGAAGGGGACAACGGGATCCTATTCGAAGGAACCGAAGGACGATTCTTCGTCAACCGAGGAAAGATCACCGGGAAGCCAGTGGAAGACTTGAAAGATAAACCTCTCCCCGAAGGAGCTATCGAAGCGGTCTATGGCGGGAAGGTTAGCGAGAACCATACGGAGAATTTCACCGCCTCGATGAAATCTCGAAAGCAACCGATTTCCGATGTGTGGTCCCACAACCGCATGCTAGAGGTCTGTCACCTCGCCAATATCGCGATGCGGCTAGAACGACCTCTGCAATGGGACCCGGTAAAACGAGAAGTCATCGGCGATGCGTTGGCGAACACCTTCTTGAAGAATGAGTACCGAAAGGGGTATGAAATCAACAAGGGGTAGGCCACTTGTCGTAGGGTGTGCTTTCCGCTAGGCAGGTGAAAGTACCCCTCCCCTCCGGGGAAGCCTGACGCATCGGCGCAAATATAAGGTGTTTGGGTAGTTTGGCCGACGCGTAAGCGAGGCCCGAAAATCACAACCCGTGG
>CAYMXM010000874.1:0-1733 GCA_964394065.1 uncultured Pirellula sp.
GGTGGAACCTCTGGAGCGATCACAGCAGCCATTCAAGCGAAACGGCTTGGTCACTCCGTGATCGTCGTTTCTCCCGATAAGCATCTCGGTGGACTGACTGCCGGTGGGCTTGGTTGGACCGATACCGGAAACAAAGAGGTGATCGGAGGGCTTTCGCGAGAGTTCTATCACCGAGTCTGGAAACACTATCAAACCGCAGATGCTTGGAAACATCAGTCGCGCGAAGCGTACGGGAACAAAGGGCAAGGAAGCCCGGCGATCGATGGTGACAAACGAACGATGTGGATCTTTGAACCCCATGTGGCAGAGAACATTTTCGACGCTTGGATCGCCGAGGAGGGAATCGAAGTCGTTCGAGACGCGTGGCTAGATCGCTCTCCCGGTGGAGTTACCAAGCGGGACCGAGTGATCGAATCGATCCGAACCCTCAATGGGGTAACTTACCAAGGGAAGATTTTCTTGGATGCTACCTACGAAGGTGATTTGCTAGATGCGGCTGGTGCGGCCTTCCATGTCGGTCGGGAAGCGAATTCGCAGTACGGTGAAAAGTGGAATGGCGTTCAAGTCGGCATTCTTCATCACCGCCACCATTTCGGAGTTCTCCCCGAAGGGATCAGTCCCTACAAAGTCCCTGGCGATCGATCGAGTGGTCTCCTTCCTAAGATCAGCCCCGATCCACCGGGCCTCTATGGAGAAGCCGATCATCGCGTACAAGCCTATTGCTTCCGCATGTGCTTGACCAATCACGATGCCAATCGCGTCCCTTTTCCTAAACCCGAGGGATACAACTCCGACGAATACGCGCTTCTCGCTCGAATTCTCCATGCAGGTTGGAGAGAAGGATTTCAGAAGTTTGATCCGATTCCAAACTTCAAAACCGATACCAACAATCATGGTCCCTTCAGTACCGATAACATCGGAATGAACTACGACTATCCAACTGCGACCTACGAACGGCGCCGAGAGATCATCGAAGAACATCGCCGCTACCAGCAAGGGCTCATGTACTTCCTCGCCAACGATACGAAGATTCCCGATGAGGTGAGAAAAGCGTTTGCCGCATGGGGGTTGGCCAAGGATGAGTTTGTCGACAACGAAAACTGGCCTCATCAGATCTACGTTCGCGAAGCGCGACGACTCGTCGGGGAATTTGTCATGACCGAGAAGGAGATTCTCAAGAGCAAGCCGGTGGTCGATTCGGTTGGCATGGGATCTTACACGATCGATTCCCACAATGTTCAGCGATACATCACTCCCGAAGGGTTCGTTCAAAACGAAGGAGATATCGGCGTTTCGGCGCGCGGTCCCTATCCCATCTCCATGCGATCGCTGATGCCTCGCAAGTCCGAAGTGAGCAACTTGCTCGTCTCCGTTTGCGTTTCAAGCTCGCACATCGCGTTCGGTTCGATCCGAATGGAACCCGTCTTCATGATTCTTGGAGAATCCGCATCGAACATCGGTTCAATCGCGATCAAAAAAGAGTCCGACGTCCAATCGGTACAGTACGAGGAGATCCTCCCACTATTGGAAGCCAATGGCCAAGTACTGAAGTACTAAAATTGTAGAACGGAATTCATTCCGTTAAGCAACGTCTCCAATCAAAGCCCCTAGCCGCGCAGTGAGCCTCCTACCATCTCAGGGCCGCTTCAAGCCCCCGCTGGTGGAGAGAGGGGCCGGGTGGCCTGACGCATCGGCGCGAATATAAAGTGTTTGGGTAGTTTGGCCGACGCGTA
>CAYMXM010000875.1:0-1729 GCA_964394065.1 uncultured Pirellula sp.
TGTTTACTAAGCCGCTGCCCCCTCATCCCCAGCCCTTCTCCCCCAAAGGGGGCGAGGGGAGCGGAGATATAAAGCGCGGTGCGTGCCGAGATTAAAAACACGGAAGTTATTTTGGGACAGCTCCTTCAGCACCAGTTCGTTAGGTACCTCTCTTCTGACCTTTAGCCTTAAGTCTTTAGCCTTCTTTTCCGTGTGCTCCGTGTATTCCGTGGTTCCCAATAACCGTGGTTCCCAATAACCATGGCTCACACCGGAGGACGCGTCACGGGATAAAGGCAGCAATCGCTGGGGCAGAGATCGGGATTGGGAGAGAGATCGCCAACGCATGGTCGCGGCGTCCCCTCCGTCAGGCGTTCCTCGATAAGGTCTACCACCATCCTGACAAACTCAGGATGCACCCCGACCGTCTTGGCCCGTACGAATCGAACCCCAAGTGCTTCACAAACCTCTGCCAGCTCTTCATCTAGATCGTACAGAACTTCGATATGATCGGAGATGAATCCGAGAGGAACCACGATCAGGTTTTGCAAACCTTCCTCTTGAAACAATTGTTTTGCATAATCGCAAACATCAGGTTCAAGCCATGGTTGATGCGGAGGTCCCGAACGGCTCTGAAACGCGAGTTGCCATCGATCGCACCCGGCCGCCTCACAGATCAATCGAGCGCTTTCGTTGAGCTGCAAAAGATAGTTCGAGTGCTCCGACATCACCAACGGAATGCTATGCGCACAGAAGAGAATCGTCGCATCGTCCCGTTCTCCTTCCGGTAGTTGCTCCAACGCTTCGAACAAGCAATCGCGTTGCGCGGCGATGAACCGGGGGTGATTGAACCCGAGCCTTGCTCGTTCGATGATGGGAGCGGACTCCCCGACGGATGCCTGCGCATCGGCGATGTTCTCCCGGTACTGTCGGCAGCCACTATAGCTACTGAAGATCGAGGTAAAGAATGCGATCCCTCTCTTGCGTCCGTCATCCCCCATCTGCTTGAGAGTGTCGGCTAGCAACGGATGCCAGTTTCGGTTCCCCCAGTAGACGGGGAGGTGAATCTCGCGCTGGATCAATTCCGCCTGGACCGCCTCGATCAGTTCGCGACATTGCGCATTGATCGGACTGACTCCACCAAAGTGTTGGTAGTGATCGGCGACTTCCAGCATTCTCTCTCGGGGGACGTTTTTTCCTCGAAGAACATTCTCCAGGAAGGGGATCACTTGGTCGGGTGCTTCCGGGCCACCGAAAGAAACGATCAAGATCGAATCGATAGGAGAGAGGTTCAGTGGAGGCAGGGGAGAGACGGGGGCCGCCGGTCGCGTACCTGTCTTAGGATTCGAAGTCGATGGCATAGTGAGGCTTGAGGGGCGAGGCTTGAGACTTGAGGAAGAAGAGGGCTACGTCTTTAGGCTTTGCCGAAGGTCAAGGAAGTGGTCTTAGGTGGGGGCAGGGGAGACGCCGTACGCACGAGGAGCGAAGGCGGGTAACTATATCTCGTTCCACTCCTAAGGTCAAAGAAACGAGCTTTTCAACGTAGCCCGGGCGTCTCGCCCCTGAGTCGTGGTCGTAGGGTGGCCTGACGCATCGGTGGTAAGAGGGTGGACGCGAAGCGTCCCCCCATCACAACCCGTGGCGTAAGCGAGGGACAGCGTCGCGAGTGTACATAGCCCTTGTTGGGAGTATCAAGCGTTGGGTGGCACGTCCCTGAGGCACGAAGGGCGTGCTGTGAGACCTGGGATGG
>CAYMXM010000876.1:0-1721 GCA_964394065.1 uncultured Pirellula sp.
AGCGGAGATCTAAAAGCGCGGCGCGTTTTAGGGCGCCAAAGCGGCGTCCGACGGGGGCGAGCCCCCGGTCGGACGAAAGAACCTACTGCGGAATAAAAACGATCGTCCGAGAACCCGTGTCAACACCAACTTTATTACAGCTCAGGGCAAGCCACACCCCTCAACCCTCATTCGTAAGATTCGTTCGATTCGTGGTTCTTCCCCCTCTCCCCGTCCTGTCTTCTTACCTAATGCGTAAAATCGTTACAGATGGCTAGGATCCTCCCGGACGCTTGGCATCCGCATCCAGAAATCTCAGGAAGGTTCCAGGGAATGTCGTACCTTTTGACAGCGCTCGTCAATTTATCGCATTCGTTTTCTCTAAGCCCTCCACCACCTAACCATGGCCGCTGCAAAAAAAGACAAGTCCGATCATGTGGAGCCCTCCGCTGCAAATGCCGGAGATTCCGATGCAGGGAGCAAGGGGGGGGGATTGATCAACAAGATCCTCGTCGGCGCTTTTGTCAGCGGGGTGATCATCGCCGAGACCCTGGTTTTCTTCTTTTTGGTCCCCTCGGGGGAGGAGGTAGCCGCCTTGGCCGAGCACCGCCTGATCGAGATCGCCCAAGAAGGGGAGCACAAGGAGAAGGATTCGAAGATGGACGTCGAACGAGTCGTCGAATTCGACCTGGGAACCTTCGGCGTCTCCTTCATTCCCGCCGGGGCGGATTATAGCTATCGAGTCGAATTCAAACTCTTTGGAGAATTGCTAGCAAAGGATTCCGATCGACTCCAGGCACTCTTTGCGGAGCGACAAGGTCGGTTTCGGAACCGAATGATTCTGGAGATCCGAAATGCCTCCTTCGCAGAGTTGCAGGAAAGCCAATTGGGCTTGATCCGAAGACGATTATTAGCGACAAGTACCGAATTGCTCGGTGAAGCGATCTTGCTCAACGTCGGTTTCCACGATTATCAAGTCATTGAGGACTGATATAGGTGGATTGAGGACTGATACCGGTGGAAGTTACCCGCCCCTCCGGGGAGGGTCGATTCAACGGATCGGTGAGGGGAGCGTGAAGTACAATGTTTCCGGACGAGGTTTTAGTTACTAACACTTCAACCCCTCACCCCCAGCCCCTCTCCCCTAAAAGGGGCGAGGGGAGCAAAGAATCTAAAGAGTTGAGGCCCCCTCCCGGGCTTCGATCTCCATAAATGTTATCCCCCCCATCCATCAAGGACGATTCGATGGCTGAACCACCCGCAACGACACCCGAAGGAACGAAGACCGGAGGTGCGAATACGGTATCTCAAGCGGAGTCGATTCTCGAACAAGCCGAAGCGGCTCTTCGGGATGTCGAGGATTCTCTAAGCTCACCGAACGTGCAAGGGTACCGGCTTGAAGAGCTGATCGGCGAAGAAGGACCTCCCGAGAAGGTTTCGATCGACCTCCTCAGCGACGTTCGGCTGGAGCTCAAAATCGAGCTCGGACGAACCCGAATGAGCTTGGAGGAAATTCTCAAACTCCGAAAGGGATCGGTCTTAACCCTCGACAAACTCGCGGGGGATCCTGTCGATATCTTTGTCAATGGACGGCTCGTCGCCCGTGGGGAAGTCCTCGTTCTCAACGGCAATTTTTGCGTTCGGGTTGCAGAATTGGTAGGTAGCGATGCGATCGACTAAAAGGGCATCCGAAAATCACAACCCGTGGCGTAAGCGAGGGACAGCGCTGGCAACCACGCATC
>CAYMXM010000877.1:0-1717 GCA_964394065.1 uncultured Pirellula sp.
ACCCCCGGCCCCTCTCCCCGAAGCGGGGCGAGGGGAGCAGAACTCTAAAGCGCGGTGCCTACTAGGGCGCCAAAGCGGCATCCGACGGGGGCGAGCCCCGGTCGGACAAGAAGCGAATCAGAGAATGAAATTTACGCAAATTTAAGACCCCACACACCAACTTTTTGACAGCCCAGGCTTACGCCCGCGGCTAAGTGCTGCCATCGCTACGCGATTCCAAACCAAGATCATCGCATTGTGATTCAGCGACCTAAAAGCTTCTCAACTTTCCTAAAAGTGGATATTGATATCCACAATGAACTTGCTAGATTGGTAGCCTGATTTGACCTTGCACTCGTCGGTGGATGAGTGCGTTCCCTCCTATGGCTCAAGGACCTACCGATGCTTTCCCCAAGAACGATTGAGATTGTCAAGGAAATCACCCCTGTCGTCGCGGCAAACGCGGAAACGGTGACGTGCCGTTTCTACCAGTTGATGTTCGCTGGCAACCCTGAGGTGAAGGCTTATTTCAATCAGGCTCACCAACATTCCGGGGGACAGCAACGAGCGTTGGCCGGTGCGATCTGCGCCTACTTTGCCAACATCGATAACCTGGCAGCTCTCGGGCCTGCGGTCAATTTGATCGCTCACAAGCACTGCTCTCTCGGGATCCAACCGGAGCACTACCCGATCGTCGGAAAGCACCTCCTTGCCGCGATCAAGGATGTCATGGGGGATGCAGCGACCGACGAAATCATTGGCGCGGTTGGGGAGGCTTACCAACTCCTCGCCCAGGTCTGCATCGGTCGAGAAGCGGAGATCTACAAGGAACAAAAAGATGCACCTGGAGGATGGAATGGCTTCAGGACCTTCGTCGTCGAACGCAAGGTTCTCGAGTGTGATCACATCGTCTCCCTCTACTTGAAGCCCGAAGACAATGGATCGATCCCTCGATACTCTCCCGGACAGTACATCACGGTGAAGCATACGCTCCCCGATAACTCGACGACTCTTCGAAACTACAGCCTTTCGGAAGCCCCCGGGGGGGATCTCTTCCGAATCAGCGTGAAGCGAGAGCCACCGTTGGTTGCGAACGCACCGGACGGAGTGGTTTCCAATCACCTGCACGATACCGTTCAGGTAGGAGATCGGCTTGAGCTCGGACCGCCTTGCGGTGAATTCGTCTTGGAACCATGCCAAGCCAACGGCGAGCCACTCGTTTTGATCGCCGGTGGAATCGGTGCAACTCCTCTCTTGTCGATGGCCAAGTCCCTCGTCGCCCACGGAGTCAAAACTCCGATCCAGTTCATTCATGCCGTTCGAAATCAAGAACATCGCCCCTTCTCGAACGAACTTGGAGCCCTCGCCGAGCAAGAGAATGTCTCGACCTTTGTCCTATTCGACGAACCGGGAGAGACGGATCTGCAAGAGGGGCGTTGCGACGGTGTCGGACGGGTCGACCTCGACTTCTTAAAGTCTCGAACGCCGTTTGAGAGTGCGCGTTACTACTTCTGCGGTCCGAAGCCTTTCATGCAATCGGTCTACGCCGGCCTGAAGGGGCTTGAGGTTAGCGAAGACCGAATCGCATTCGAATTCTTCGGCCCCCGCCAGGATATTACCTCCACCCCGACTTAGCGGGGGAGGCTTCACTGCGTTGGGGCAATATTGGTTTGCGCAAGTTTTGTTCTCTAGTTCGCTTCTTGTCCGACCGGGGCTCGTCCCCGTCGGACACCGCTTT
>CAYMXM010000878.1:0-1715 GCA_964394065.1 uncultured Pirellula sp.
TCCCTTCGCCCCCTTTGGGGGAGAAGGGCTGGGGATGAGGGGGAAGCGGCTTAGTCAACAATGGCTCAGTTAGATCTCACTTCTACCCCTCACCCCCGGCCCCTCTCCCCGAAGCGGGGCGAGGGGAGCAGAGTTCTAAAGCGCGACGCGTGCCAAAACTAAAAACACGGAGTTATTTCGGGACAGTTCCTTAATTAACCGTTCGCATCTTAGCCATAAGAGGATCGACGATGGGGCGGGGAACGAACTTCTCCAGGGCGCGCCCATGCCCAAGGGTCGCTATCTGCTTGATCAAGGAACTAGATACGTGGGCGAACTCCTCGTCCGCCATTAAAAAAACGGTCTCGATCTCAGGATCTAACTGACGATTCGCCATCATCATCGTGAACTCACCCGCGATGTCGGTCAGCGGGCGAATACCGCGGACCATGATCCGCGCCCCGATGCTCCGCACGAAATCGACAGCAAGCCCATCGAACGCTTCGATTCGAACATTCTCCAAATGCCCCGTAACCGAGCGAAGAAGCTCGATCCGCTCTGCTGTGTCAAACAACACCTGCTTGGTCGAATTAACCCCGACCCCGATCACCAAGTCGTCGTAGAGTTGGGCGCTTCGCTCGATGATATGAAGATGCCCCAACGTCACCGGATCGAATGAGCCGGTGTAGACCGCTGTTCTCGCTTTGCCTGCTCCCGCCATGAGCTTCTCCTCGTTCGCCTGTCGGCTATCGGAAATTGACTCGCACACTCTCTTTCGAGGTGTGGAAGTAGGTGACTAGATAGAAGATCGCGAGAGCCAGCCCCCAAACGATTCCAAACCCAACCCCGATATAGAGCATCACATCAAAAAAGGCATCGGGGTCGAGAGGGGTATCCGGTGGCAGCTCCTTCATGCCCGCTCGCATCTGCTCCTTCATCGTCCCCATCATCTTCACCGCGATCAGCGCGCCGACCGCAGTCTCCAAGAGCTTATAAAAAACCATGAACGCCGAAGTCCAACGGACGAGATTCAACCCCGAGAGCTTTCCGCCCAACCCCAGGATTCCACCGATAAGCATCAACACCGAAACGATGGTGCTGACAATCGCCATCGCGATCTGAAGCGCCATCGCGCCGGGGAAAGCTCCTTTCATCATGGCTTCCAATTGCGCCCGTTCCCTTTCCCCCATTCCGCCTAATGGTGGTTGTATCGCTTCCTCCTCTTGATCGACTTCCGCCTCGGTGGTTTCTGCATCTGTGGCCTCTGCGTTAGGACCTGGTTCCACCTCCACGACGCGGGGACCTTCTACAGGAGGAACGTTCCCTGCTGGCGGAAGGGCTGTAATCATGGCGTTGACCGCGACCAATTGGACAATCCCGAGGCAGCCCCCAACGACTCCGAGGATCCCAAAAACGATAAACACGATGAAGAGGAACTTGGTGAAGCCTCCAATCCGGTTGTCGCCAACAACCTCTCCATAGTTGCCACTGCTCGTTGCGTTGTAGGGATTGGAAGAAGAAAAGTCGCTCATGCTTTGTTTGGTTTCGAAAAAGGTATTAAGGGGATAAGGGAATCGGCTCCCCTCGCCCCTTTTAGGGGAGAGGCCGGCTCACAGCGCTGACGGCGGCTTTGATTGGAAGCGTTGTTTAACGGAATGAATTCCGTTCTACATGTTGAACCACGTCACATAACCTAGCCACATCGTCGGCATTATTGTAAGCATGTGTGGCAACTC
>CAYMXM010000879.1:0-1713 GCA_964394065.1 uncultured Pirellula sp.
TATACGTGGGGCAAGCCCCACGCCTAAGTTCGAGACGCCCCTACCCGGGGCTACCCAGCCTTGACCTACGGTCAAGGCTAAGGGTGAAGCCCTCCTCTTCCTCAAGCCGATTCGTAAGATTCGTTCGATTCGTGGTTCCTTTGAATTGCCTCGATCCCCCACTGGGCAAGATCGCAATCGCTACAATATCAACTCTGTCAACCAACCCGATCTCCAAAACAAGGCTGCAATTCCATTGAACGAAACCCAATCGATCGGACGATCAGTTGCTGTATTATCCCGCCGCCAGTGGATGCAAGCTACTGGCTCGTTGGCGGCAGTAACTCTTCTTGAGCCGACAGCTTCCCCTACCCTAGCCCAAGAGAGCCCAGCCCAGGTCTCTCCCAACGAATCCGTTGAACTGCGAGAAGCGTTGGAAAAGATCCGAGCGGAACATGAGCTACCTGGATTGCAAGCAGGTTGGGTGACCGGTTCTGGGGAATTTCGGATGGCATCTTGCGGTGTTCAGAAAATCAACACCCCCGATAGACCGCTTGCATCGAACAGCTTGATGCACCTGGGATCGTGCACGAAGAGCATGACGGCGACGCTTTTGGCAATGTACATCGAAGAAGGAAAGTTCGATTGGAACTCGAAGCTGAGTTCTGTTTTTGCCGATGCCACGAAGTTCAGTAGCTCCGACTGGGGGGAAGCGACTCTGGAAGAACTGATGGAGCATTCCTCGGGGCTGGTCGCCAACGCTCCATGGGGAACCTGGCGAAAAGAACCCGATTTGATGGTCGCGCGCGACAAAGTTCTGACTTGGCTTGCAAAGCAACCGAGGAAGAAGGAAGCGTTGAACAACTATTCCTATTCGAATCTCGGGTACATGCTCATGGGGCATGCGATGGAGCGGATCGAGTCGAAACCATGGGAGACGATCATACGCGAACGGTTGTTCGAGCCACTCGGGATGAGCTCAGCTGGCTTCGGCTCACCAGTTCGAATCGCTGACTCAACGCGAGAGGCTTCGTGGGGGCATGTTTTGGAATCGGGTAAGGAAGATTCGAAGAGCGAATCCAAAGAATGGAGACCGATCGATTCCGACAATCCGGCGGTCCTTGGTCCTGCAGGTACGGTCCACGCGACGCTTGAGGACTGGGCCAAATATCTTCGAATCCACTTGCTCCAGCCGGGTAAAGGAGATTTCCCGTTGGAGATCTCCTCGCAAAATTGGAATCGATTGCATGAGGCGCGCGTTTCGAAGGAGTATGCGGGGGGGTGGGTGCTTTTGGATCGAGGTTGGGGGAAAGGACGGGTCTATATGCATGATGGATCGAATACCATGTGGTATTGCGTGACCTTTGTCGCCCCCGAAATTCAAACAGCGATTTTTGCAGCTTCCAATTGCGGCTTAGAGGCATCCGAAGGGTGTGATCAAGCGTTGCAAAGGGTTTTGAGACTGATGAAGTCGTAAAGATTGGGGCGTGAGATTTGGAATACGAAGCCTAAAGTGTTTAGGTAGTTTGGCCGACGCGTAAGCGAGGCCAGAAAATCACAACCCGTGGCGTAAGCGAGGGACAGCGCTGCCAACCAGGCATCCCACCCAAGGTCTCACAGCACGCCCTTCGCGCCTCAAGGGCGTTCCACCTGGCGCCTGAGATATTCCCGACAAGGGACACGTTCACTCGCGACGCTGTCCCTCGCTTACGCCACGGGTTGTGATGGGGGGAC
>CAYMXM010000880.1:0-1705 GCA_964394065.1 uncultured Pirellula sp.
GCGTTCTAGGGCGCCAAAGCGGCGTCCGACGGGGACGAGCCCCGGTCGGACGAAAACGCCGGCTGCGGCATAAAAATGGCTACTCAAAATCCCCCACAACGCCAACTTTTTGCCAGCCCAACCTAACCCTCCCCTTTGGGGAGGCTTACCCTCCCTAGAGGTGGCGATAAGGTTCATGGTATATTGTCATCTGCCGTTCGCCCAATCATCAACGCAACGTAGTATGCAAGGTATGCAAGCCCCAAAGAGTTTCATCGCATGAGAGAGCCATGGATTGAATCGGTTCGTTGTTTGGAGAGCCGTCGGAACTTTATTCTCGCGGGAGGCTCTCTCGCGGTGCTCCCCTGGATGCATCAGATCGCGCTGAGCGCTCCAATTGCCAAACCCTCTTTCAAGACCGATCCGTTCCAGCTCGGAGTTGCTTCTGGGGATCCATCTTCCGACGGTGTCGTTCTCTGGACCCGCTTAGCAACGGCTCCATTCGAACCTAAGGGGGGAATGCCTCAAGAAGATTACGAAGTAGTTTGGGAGATCGCTGACGACGAATCGATGAAGAATATCGTTTCGAGTGGCAAGACCCTTGCAACCCATGCGCTCGGGCATTCCGTGCATGTCGAGGTCTCGGGACTGCAGCCCGATCGATGGTATTGGTATCGGTTTCAATGTGGCGATGCGGTAACCAAGGTCGCGAGGACGAGAACGGTCCCAGCTCAAGAAACGATGCCCGATCGATTGCGGTTCGCGTTTGCGTCGTGTCAGCACTTTGAAACGGGGCTCTACACAGCCTATCAGCATATGTGCCAAGAAGAGTTGGACCTGATCGTTCACCTAGGAGATTACATCTATGAGGGGAAGGGACTCGCCAATCGGACTCGCCAACATATCGGTAACGAACTTCATACCCTCGACGAGTACCGAGGTCGATACGCCCAGTACAAAACCGACCCACATCTCCAGCAAGCCCATCAACTCGCGCCGTGGTTGGTAGTGTGGGATGACCATGAGTTTGATAACAACTGTGCGGGGCTGATCTCCGAAGAGGCTCATGTAACCCGAGAGGAATATGCGCTTCGTCGGGCCAACGCATATCAAGCCTATTACGAGAACATGCCTTTGCGAGCGACTTCGATGCCGCAAGGGCACGACATGCTCCTCTATCGCCGCATTCACTACGGTCGCTTGGCTCAGTTCGACATGCTGGATACCCGTCAATACCGAACCGATCAGCCGAACGGAGATGGCCGAAAGGATTTGGTCGGAGATGTTTTCAATCCGAACGCGACGATGTTAGGGGATGCCCAGGAGAAGTGGCTGATGGAGGGGCTCGCTCAGTCTAGCTCCCGATGGAACATCCTAGCGCAGCAGGTCATGATGGGGCGAACCGATCGGATCGCAGGTCCTGGACGCGGGTTCCCGATGGATCAGTGGAACGGTTACCACGTTCCGAGGACCCGATTGCTTCAGGGAATTCGGGACCTTAAGAAAAACGGCGCCGTCGTCCTTACCGGAGACGTTCACAACCATTGGGCCAACGAGCTGTTTGTCGATTTCGACAACTTGAAGGAACCGGTTGTCGCAACCGAACTGGTCGGAACCTCGATTTCTTCGGGGGGGAATGGGACGGCGAAACCAGAGTACTTGGGGTCGCTTCTGGAGGAAAACCCATTCGTCAAGTTTCATAACAATGAGCGAGGATACGTCAGTT
>CAYMXM010000881.1:0-1702 GCA_964394065.1 uncultured Pirellula sp.
AAGGAAACACGACCCTTCTTCCCACGAGCCTCACAACGCATCCCTCTCCTCTCGCTATGAAGTGGGACTTCAACAACAAGCTTCTTTCTGCCGATACCGACAACGACTCGGTCGATGACGTCTTTTTTCTGTGGGATGCCTTAGGGCGTCGTGTCGGAAGAACCGAGAGTAGCTCGACGACGATCTATTTCCAAGACGGCGAACAAACTCTGGCAGACTACATCGCCGGCTCGAATGCAAACACCCCAACGTACAATTACGTATGGGGAAGTTACATCGACGAACTGGTTCTGCGGACCAGCAGTTCTGGCAACCTCTACTACCATCGAACCCAACAATTCAGCATCAACGCCGTGACCACCTCGGCTGGCGCCGTAGCCGAGCGCTACGCCTATACGGCCTACGGCCAGCCAACGATTCTGAATGCCTCGGCTACTCCGATTGCGAGTTCGGCGATTGGGAATCGCTACATGTACACAGGGCGAGAGTGGGATGCCACGCTGGGGCTCTATCACTTCCGAGCACGGTGGATGAGCGGGCTAGCGGGAAGGTTCATGGGGAGGGATCCGATTGGGTACATAGGTAGTGATTGGAATCTGTATGAGTATGTAAAGAATCGCCCGCTCATTGAGGTCGATCCGTCTGGAAATTGTCCGAAGAAGAAGTCGGAAGAATGCCAGAACTGCGATGATTTGGCGGTAATATGCTACGGAGTTGCAGCTGCCGCATGTGCAATTGATCTTCTTGAATTCGCGGTGTGTGCGAGCGCCATTCTTCCTCACTGGGACGAGCCTTGCACTTGGTTTATACCTTTCGCACCGGCCGGTTCACCTGCGAGAATTGCATGTTGTGCAGCACATCACAGCGGCGAGTGTTTACTCAAACTTGGCCTATGTTTTGTCGGACATCTAGATTGCTACAGGGAGCACGACTGCGGTGGAAATCCGTCAAAACCTGCCCCACCAGCACTTCCACAAAGTGGGGGAGGTAGTGGAGGAGGTATCGCGTGACTAATGCGGTTTTGTTACCCAAGCCAGGTTTCGATTTTTGGATCGGAATCTTCTCAAGGCGTATCGCCTTGTTTTTTCTTTTATGCATCGGGTTTGTGGCGACCAGTTACATACTTTGGTCGCAAATGAATTCGACAGTGCTTTTGTGTTTGTTTTCTCCATTGTTTTTCATCGTTTTGTGTTTTCGACTTGCTGGTATTTTATTGATTCTAATAGATGCGTTAGCTGGTAGAATCAGCTTGATCAGAACTCCATGCGTTTCTACGATTCGAATTGTTTCTCCGATTCGTGTACAAAACTTTAGTTTCCGACATGGATCCGTTGTCGAACTTAGGTTGGCCTTACATGACGGACCTTTCCCGACTATTTTCGCGAAGATGAGTGATGGGGATTCGGTGCTAATCTCGTTAAATCGCCCAGCAAAGGAATTGTTGCCTGTGCTGACGTTTTTGAAGTCTGACAATCCGCAACTCTTCGTGTAGATTCCTGAAGGCGATCAAAGGGGGCAGGCCTGAATGGCACTGTCGTCTCTAAGTCCTTTTAGGTGCACTCTTTGCGTAATTCCCTTCGTAAGGTCGCACGTGGTTTCATCATGGGTTTATATTTATTCTTCCTGCGTTTAATAACACGCGGTTCTAGTCGACCTGGCCGATTTCCAACGATGCATTCCGAGATGTTTTTCAAGATCGATT
>CAYMXM010000882.1:0-1699 GCA_964394065.1 uncultured Pirellula sp.
TGCCCCCTCATCCCCAGCCCTTCTCCCCCAAAGGGGGCGAAGGGAGCCAAAATCTCAAGTGCACCGCGATCTCTACCCGTTCAAATCGGGAAGTTATGTCGGGACTGTTCCTTAATCTGCCAACTACACTCCCGGTGTGTTCCGTGGCCGCTTTGGGTGCGAAGGTGATTGCAATAGAAACGAGGATTGACTCGCTATCTCGATCGGAGTTGGAAGCAGCGGCCACTTCACACACCCTACGACTACTCAATGAATTCCGATCTACTTGGCTTTCAGCAATTCTTCGATCTTTTGGTCTAGTGCGCGTCCTCGGGTGTGAATCGCTACAACGTTTCCATCTCGACCGATGACCGCGATAAACGGGATGGCTTGGATGCCGAGACGTGTAACAGCTTCGGTTTCGAATCCCTTCAGCTCCGCGCTCGCAGAAACCACCGTCTTCCAAGGGAGCTTTTCGCTGTTAAGGAAGGCCTCGAGTCGAGTTCGATCGTCATCGATATTGATGCCGAGTATCTCTACTCCTTCCGATTGCTTCTTCTCGTAGATCTCCTTCAAGTTCGGAATCTCTTGAATGCAGGGGCCGCACCAAGTCGCCCAGAAATCGACAACGACGATCTTCCCTTTGTACTGCTCAAAACTAAACGGATCTCCATTCATCTCCGCAAGTCCAGAAAAATCGATAGATGATCCGAGAACCTTCGTTCGCTTCCAGAAATTCTCGATACTCGAGGCAACCTTTGGCTTGATCTCCTCATGGGTGATTCGATCAAGAGTTCCCTCCGCTCCTTCGATAATAGCGCGCGCCGCATCGATGTACCCTGAATACTCGACGTTGGTCGTGGCATCTACGAGAAAAGCGGGAGTCCAAGCTTGGGGGAGATCTTCGAGAACTTTCTCTACTTTGGCTTTGGTCTCTTCATAGGTCTTAGGACCAGCAGATCGCGGATCGAGCGACTTCTGCAACTCGATCCAGCTAGGTGTCTGAGTCGCCAGTACGTTCCAAGAGAGGACCTCAAGGTTAATATCCTCGTTGCTACGAAATTTCTCTTCGAGCTTCTTCGCGAGTTCGGTTTGCAGCTTCTCTTCCTTCCGTTGCAAATGGCTGATCGCGGCTGCGGTGCTCTGAAGAACTGCGGAGCCAGCCTGTTTAAGACGAAGTGCCTTTTCTACCAACTCCGAAATTACGCTCGAGGGAACAGCATCCTTTTCATACTTCTCAAGTGCCATTGCGATGAGTATGGCGGTTGCCTGTTCGGCCACCTCTGGCAAATCGGTCGACGATTGTTCGGTTGCAAAGTCATACAAATCGTCAGCCGAAATAACGTCACCCACGTTCGCCATCTGTGCTAAAGCTTCCAACTTCGAGATCGCGCCAATGCTTTTCTGATCGTTGTCCTCCGCTACCTTCATCAGTGCTTCGGACGCTTTGATCTTGTCTCTTCCCAGTTCGAGAGCCCGATGAAGCGCCACTTCGCGATTGATCGCCTGGCGCCCGGTTTCGGTGAGTAGTTCGCGAGTGGCCTGCGTGTTCTTGACGATATAGGCAAGGATGCTCTTGGGATCGGTCAGCTCTTTGGGAAGAGCCAGCTTCATGAACTCCCGGTTAACGAGCTGCGCATCGACCTTCCCTCCGTCGAACTCAGGCAAGCTGGGAGCGGTTGGCAATGGGGGGGTAGCAGCCTCGGGGGAGGGGGATGGT
>CAYMXM010000883.1:0-1696 GCA_964394065.1 uncultured Pirellula sp.
GAATCCGAAGATCCGATTTCTGGATCCGAAACGCATCTTCGGCTTCCGTAAGCTGGATGTAAGCCTTCCACAGTTCTTCGTCTGACCAATCGGTCACGTTGGTTCGCAGGAGGTAACACCCGTCACTTAACTCGTGCCAATCGGTTGCTGGTTTGCGCTTCTTCCATTCGACCTTGGCAAAGGCCTTCAGCTTGTCGTCATCTTTGGGAACGATATTCACCTCAAAGAGGTGTGAGGCACGTTGATTCTGCCCAAATAAGCGACCTATCTCCTTGGATACAAGCAATGGATCTCGATTCTGCTTTTGACATCGCTCCGTCATAGACACCAGTCGAGCCTCGATCTTGTCTGCCGCTTTTTGAATGATCGCTTGATCTTTCTTTTTGCGATCCTGACTACGACAGAGAATGAATAACTCCGAAGATTCTGTGTTCTCAGACTCACCCTCTTGGGAATCCTTATTGGGATCCTTAGGCATACGGCACAGCTTGACTTCAATTCCATCCCGGATGGTGTTCCAGTCTTGCTTGAGAAGCTCTTGTTCGAATTTCTTTAGCAAGGCCTTATTGGTCCCAATGATGTAGCGGCGATTCTCTTCTCTCAAGAACTCAAGGTTTTCCTCCGAAGTCATCCCGCGATCCATCACCCAGATTCGATCCGACTTGCCGTACTTGCCCTCCATTTTTTTAACGATTCCCTGGACCGTGGTCACATCCGCCGTGTTCCCTGCAAAGACTTCGTATCCCAAGGGCATGCCACTGCGAGTTACCACCAGGGCAATGCAAACCTGTTTGCAATCACCTCGTTGATCTCGCGAATAGCCTCGCTGGGCCAGCGGGTTGCTCTTGCACTGCCCCTCGAAGAACGTGCTGGTAACATCGTAAAGAAGCAAGTCGTAATCCAGATCAAAGAGCTCTCCCATTCGATTTTTGAGATGCGATTCAAGTTGATCTTTTAGCGGTAACAGTTCATCTAGCGCGCGGTACAAGCGATTGTCATCGACTCGCTCTTGAGGCACGCCGAACAACTCGGGAAGCGCTGTCTTGGGGTACCACTGCTCCGAAGTGTACAGTTCGCTCGAAGGGTCCAGCAGCCTTGCGATCACCAATGTCATCGAGACCAAAGACCAGGGAACTTGCTCTCGCCCCACCGGCTGATGTTTTTGAAAGAAGTCATTGAGTTGAAGCTTTTGGAGCAGTTGCATCGCAAGCCAGGGGCCTCCAAAGTGTTTCGGGTTTTCGACGCGAACGGCTCTTGCGTCGACACGTACCCATAGAGGCTCAACCGGCTGATCTTCATCGTCCCAAAGAAGCAACTGTTGCAAGTCGCTTTGCTTCTCTGGTTTCCCCGCTAGAGCGTTGGCCGAACGCAGTACCCCAAGTCTACCCACCTCATCCAACGCCCCGAGCCATGTGACCACACGTTGTCTTGGCCCGTTTGCGGTGCGTACGGATTCGACCAAAGCCCAGTAGGCTTGTCGTTGGCCATCGACGGTACGGAAGTGCTGCCTGATATACATAGGCAGACAAGCTATCCCGAGTAAAAAGCGGAACAAGCCCCCGGCCGTTTCCACTACATTCGATTTCGAGAAAACGGAAACGTTAACGAGGGAATCCTGCGCAGTGCAACGCAGAAATTACGACCTCAGATGCCACAAAAAAATTTCCCGATTTCCAGTTGGGGAACTTGGGCTAGG
>CAYMXM010000884.1:0-1682 GCA_964394065.1 uncultured Pirellula sp.
TCTGGTTGCCAGCGCTGTCCCTCGCTTACGCCACGGGTTGTGATTTTCGGGCCTCTCCTTTACTTCGACGAATCCTTTATTTGGGCGCATCGGTCTTTATTTGAAACTCGATCTTCCCTAGCTCCGACTTGCCGGCGATCGAGCCAGCGACGGCTGTCTTGCCATCCCATCGGAAAGGGATCCGGAGAAGTTCTCGGCCACCTACCTCGCGCGAGGCTTCGACCACCAAGGAGTACTCCCCTTTTTCAAGCGGGGGAAGATTGATCTTGTTCATCGGAATCTCCACTTTGTGATGTCCGACAGGTCGGGTCGGACCGGTGACTCCGTCGATGGGAAGCTTGGCCGATCGCCCGCTCTTTCGCCACCACTGTCGCAGATCTTTCAACCACGTTGTCCCCTCGCCGTTCCTCATTTCGGTGTCGTACCATACGAGAAGATCGGCGACGTGGGCTTGGTCTGGATTCTCGATCCAACTGGCAATATAGGGTCGATGGTACTCTCCGACATCAAGGCGAGGAATCTCGATGGAGATCACGATTTCAGCGGAAGTCGCATCCCCCGCGAGCCCAGTGGTTGCGAGGACCGGGACTAGGAATATATGTGGTTTCATAAATCAGAACTTAATGAACAAAGAAGACAACGATGAGGATGGGAATAAGAAGCCCTGCGATCACGACAGGCCACGTCGAAGGGCGTCGTTTGGCATGGACCCAAAGGAGCCCCAATCCGGTTACACAAAAGACAACGCAGGCGACCGAGAAAATATCGATAAACCAAAACCAAGCATCCCCGGTGTGACGCCCCTTATGAAGATCGTTGATAAAGGCGATCGCTCCTTGGTAGGTCACCTCGTGAACGACCTCCCCAGACTCCCGATCGATGGTCAGCCAAGCGTCCCCCCCAGGCTTCGGGAGACTGACGTAGATTTCATCTTGAGACCATTCGGGTAAGTGGCTCTTCAATCGAACCCCCAGGTTCTTTCGAAGCCACGACGCGATCTCCGCAGGTAACGGCTTCTTCTCGTCAACCGACTCCGCCCCCTCCTCGGGAGCGATGACGGTTCGCAAGTTCTCGGGGAGCGTGACAGTTCGTTCGTCGACCTGCGCTTTTCCTTTGAAGCTTGAGGCGTGATTCAGGGTAATCCCCGTCACCGCAAAAAAGAGCATCGCGCCAAGACAAACGGCGCTGCTGACCCAATGCCACAGAATGAACTGCTTAGCCAAAATCGCTTTTCGGTTGATGCGGCGGGGAGCATTCGGGGACATGAAGGGTCCGGTGGGGATTTCTCTCCTTCTCTAAGGAGAGCAGCAAACGTAGTGGGGAAAAACGAGATCATCGTCGTTTCGGATTCTAGCTTTGTGGCTATTGAGAATGTATCTCAACAAGAGGGAGACGCAATGGCAAAGAAGAGGAGGGTGGGTAGAAAACCACGAATCGAACGAATCTTACGAATCAGGGGTGAGCTCGCGTCGCGCTTTTAGAGTTCTGCTCCCCTCGCCCCTTCTAGGGGAGAGGGGTTGGGGGTGAGGGGTAGAAGTGCTAGTAACATCGGTTAAGTTGGCGGCTCCCGACTCCTGCCACCTCGGGGGCCAGCCCTAGGCTGCCAAAAGGTTGGTGTTGACACGTGTTTTAAATGCGTGGATTTATTCCGTTTTAACCGCAGGGAACGCGGAGGTTCGCAG
>CAYMXM010000885.1:0-1677 GCA_964394065.1 uncultured Pirellula sp.
AAAACCTTGTTGGAAACGTTGTACTTCACGCTCCCCTCCCCGATCCGTTGGATCGCCCCTCCCCAAAGGGGAGGGTTACCGCGAACAAGGATTTTCCTAACCTCTGTGCTCTCTGTGCCTCTGTGTTTCAAAATAGTGCAACTTCAACGCTGCCGTGATCGGGTTTGTATTATGAACTCCTGGGTTGTGCAATTAAACGTCGAATTAGGGATATTCCTAGGCCGGGGGGAATCCAGTTCCGAATATTCAGCCACGGAAGAGGTTTTGAGCCAAAAACTACGAAAGAAACGTAGGAGAAATCTATTCCAAACCAGTAGACCGTCAAGCAAACTAAGACTGCCGGAACTTACACCCCAGGGCCCTTATGACCACTTCGGAACGAATTCTACCCACTGCGCAACCTACGGTCATAGTGCGCACGTTGGTCATGGCCTTTCTCTCCTTGATGGATCAGGTCAGCATCAGCGGGGTCCGCTTTCTCACGACGATCTTCCTGGTTCGGTTTGCCAAGCCCGAGCTGGGAATCTACCACGTTTCTTTCGGCTTTCTGCTGATCGCCACCTGTTTACTGGAGTCGTTGATCGCGGCTCCGTTCAACCTCTACTTCGACCGAGACCAGGGAAAAGCGAGAGCGACCTATCACGGTAGCATTCTCCTTATCGTAGCTGGTTTGGCGACCTTTGCTTCATCAGCATTCGCCATCGCTTGGCTCCTGATCCCTTCTTATGCCACGTTAGGGCTCGCCGGTGCTATCGGAAGCCTCGCTGTGGCAGCCCCGATGCTGATTCTTCGGGAGTTTGCGAGACGGGTTGAGATCGCGCGATTGCGCGTCGGGTACTCGGTATTGATCGACGGATCTGCGGCGATTCTCCAAGTCGTCCTTCTCGTCCTTTTGATTCAAATGGAATGGCTCCATGCGAGCACGGTTTATCTGGCGATCGGTTTGAGCGCGGCGATCCCCGCGTTCATTTGGCTGGCGATCCGTTATCGGGGGAATCGCTACGATCTAGCCGATGCGAAACGACAACTGCTGCGGCATTGGAAGGTCGCCCGCTGGCCCTTGGTGGCTCAGATCGTGGGGCTTCTCCAGTTACACGGAACGATCTGGATCATCGGCGGGATGCTCGGCCTCGAAGAAGCCGGTCATTTTTCCGCCGTCTACTACGTTCTCTTAGTCATGAATCCCCTCGCATTGGGGGCTTGCAGTTTTATAACACCTTTAGCGGTTAGAACGTTTACAGCGTCTGGAGTGAATGCCGTTCGGAAGATGATCGGAGGGTTCATGCTCGCCTTCGGTGGAATCATCTGCCTCCTGACAATCGTCGTCACGATCGCTTCCGATTGGATACTGGAACTGCTATATGAAGACCCGAGCTATCAAGGTCAGTGGTTTCTCCTTTTGCTCCTCGGGATCAATATGACCCTTGGGGTCATGCATATGATCAACGATCAAGGAGTATGGGCTACGGGGTCACCACGGTGGCTCCTCCACTCGACCTTGATCGCAGCTCTGACCACGATGATCTTTGCCATTCCGTTGGTTGCCGTTTGGCATCTATACGGTGCCGCATGTGGTTTGATACTCGGTCGGCTTTTTGGCCTGCTGTATCAATCCTATCACTTCTTTTTTTCCCCTCCACTAGAAGCTGTGGAAGCCCAGCAGGCGAAACAAGCTGC
>CAYMXM010000886.1:0-1671 GCA_964394065.1 uncultured Pirellula sp.
ACGCTTCATCGCCCATCCGTTTGCAACGAGATCGGTTGCGAGCCAATCCAGTAGCTCTGGATGGGATGGTTCCTGTCCGCTCAGCCCAAAATTCGAGACCGATGGAACAAGAGCTTCTCCGAAGTGACGAAGCCAAATATGGTTCACCGCGATTCGAGAAGAACGGGAGTTTTGTGGATCAACGATCCAGCGGGCTAAAGCCAGACGACGCCCGGTAGATTTTTGGGGATAGATTTCTCCAACCTCCGTGAAAGTTGCGTCCGCCCCTTCGTAGGTTTTCTGCGCCTCAACTAGTTGCTTCTTCGCTTCCAGAAGAGTCTTTTCTGTTTCAGTAGTATCTCCTTTGTCCGATTGCAGAACTGCTAACGCTAGCTCGGATTTCAGAACCTCTTCCGTTCGCTGCAAGACCGCAACTTGACGTTCTGCTCGACTGGCCGCGAGGCTCTTCTCTCGGATCGTTTCCTCCGGTTCGCCGTTTGCTTTCGCCCGTGCTGCTTCGATGCGAGCACGAAGGGATAAGACCTCCTGCTCCGCCGTTTTCAGTTTCGCTTCGGCGAGAGCAACTTGATCTAGCGCGCTTTGGTGCCGCTTCCGAAGATCCTCGGGATCGGGCTCGATTTCTCGAATATCCAACTCCAGAAATTCTGCGGAACCATCGTGGACCCACAATGCAAACTTTCCCTCCCGGCGAGACTCAGGCATCACGTAGTCTAGCTTCTTCTCCCCGTTAAGGACGATCGTCAGTTGATTCTCCCGAACCGTTGCCTCCAGCGTCGTCACCTCGTCTACTTTCAAGTTGGTTTTCACGATACCAGCGGGTGGATAGATTTGTTTCCCATTCAAACGGTGAAAAGCTTGAACCGACTGCGATGCATCTCCGGTGGAGGTGTAAACGTCCTGCGAATTTCCCGTATCGAGGTAATCAAAACTGAATCCTACCGAGCGGTATCGACCTGGATTCAGTGTGCGGTACCGAATTCGAATCTGAACATTTTGCGGAAGAACCACATCCGATTCCAACGTCGCAAAAGAACTGACCGAGGACTCAAGGAGCTTCCCATCTTTCCAAGCCCAATTTCCGGAGATGGCTTTCCAACGTTCCGACTGCGTCGAGAAATCTTCCCTGAATTCAAAAAAGGGGTCAGGCCTCTTTTCTTCGAAAAGAGGCCTGACCCCTTTAAGGCGTTCCCTGGCTGCTTCAAGCTCTAGTGCGGCTTGTTTCGCGAGCGACACGCTTTTAGCGATCAACCCTTCGGCAACGATTGGGCGAAGGCGAGGGTACCACGCTCCGACGGGAAGATCTACCGGCTGAATTTCACCGTTAAGTTTACCCAAAACCTTGGGGACTTCCGGTGTCAACGGCCGGGACTTGTCGGGGAAACGATCATCGCCTCGTCGAAAAATGTAAGTCTCTGCATCGGCGTTACGATCGAAAGTCCGCGCGACACCGTGGCGCAAAACCTCTCCTTGCGTCGCGTCTTTTTGCGTTTCAAGATTGTCGCTGATAGGATCAGTTCGAACGTCGTGGGGTTCAAAAAAAGCTCGGAATCGGTAGTAATCCTCTTGCGTGATGGGATCGAATTTGTGGTCGTGGCAGCGAGCGCATCGGAGGGTCAGTCCCAGGAAGGCTTGGCTGGTATGCTCGACCGTGTCGTAGAGCCATACGTTCCG
>CAYMXM010000887.1:0-1670 GCA_964394065.1 uncultured Pirellula sp.
GATACGCTCCAATCCCCAACTCGGAACCCACTCCAATATCTCCAACAGCTGAAAGAGGTGAACAACGGTCCGTCGACCAAGCTCCCATACAGCATCGATCAACTTGCGCAATGGGCTCTCAAGAATCCTGCGGTCACCGAACAACTCAAGAACCTAACGCCGACTCAGATCGAACAGCTTCGACACCTCGCTGACCAGTTCACAAATGAGAATTTGCCCAACGGCCTCCCCAAAGGAATCCAAGACATCTCTCCTGAACTTCGAGAACAAATCGAATCCTCCGAAGCGATGCGAGATCTTGCGACGAAGCTTGCTCAGTCGATTTTAGAAGAGAACGAGCGCTCCTTGGCTTCCGATCTCGAATCGTCTCCTTTTCAAGATCCAGAAAAGGCTCTCTCTACGAATGACCACTCCACGCCAGAGACTCAGCAAACTCCCAACCCTTCCTCGAAGAAAGACTCCCCCGAACGCAACGATACCGCAACGAGATCTCCAAACTCCTCGTATGATCGTTCAATTCGCGACGGGGAGCCCCCTAACTCCGATCGAACGTCTGAATCGTCTGCTCGCCCTGCGACGTCACACGCCACGCCGCAATCCGACGCCATCGTGACACCTTCCCCGGCGGCGACAGCACCTCGCCAAGTCCCACGCGTCCCACGCCGCAATCCTCCCCCCCCTTCGGTTCGAAACCAACCAGCTCCGACGCCAACTTCTTCGCGCCAACGCTCCCTTGCGGGTGGGGGCTCTTTCACTCCTTCGTTCGCACCCCGGCCACCTCAAATCACCGAATTTCGATCCAATTCTTCTAACGGGTCATTCTCCAATTTGGAGCGTGCGAACAAGGAAGAGTCTGCATCCCAAGTTTTACAGCGAAAGGTGCGAGAGCTCGGAATCAACACCTTCCTCCAAAAGATTGCGCAGGAAGCGGCGGGGCTAGAGCGAAAAGCGATTGCCAAAACAGAAGAGAAAGAAGAGAAGCGTCAGGATAAGAAGAACGGCGGAACGTGGAATCGGAGCGCATCTGCACCGAACACCGATCAGCCCTCGTCTAACTCACGGGATCCTATTGCATCTCTTCCCGAGGATGCCGACGAGAACGGGGGGACTGCACAAAGCTTTGCCGCTTGGCTGTTCGGGGAAGGGGCCGCACCGTACGACCTCGAAGGACCTTCGCCGAGGGGAGGTGGTTCCAAGGAGCAAGCCGGGGGATCTGGACTTCTTGACTCTAATCCGTTCACTTCGCTACCGGTTTGGGTCTGGGGCATTCTCCTCGCAATTCTATGCTTGTTTGGCCTCCTCTGGCTCATTCCCAACTCCCCCAAGATTCTCGACGGAATCACGGGAAAATCGGCGGCGACTCGCGCGAAGCGCATCGCATCGCTACAAGAAATTCGGTCACGGCAAGATGTCATCGCCGCGTTCCACTGGGTCTTGATAGAAAAGATTCGTGGTTTCGAAGATTGGTGGACTTCAAAACGGGTGGTTCAACAAGCGCGCGCCCAAAATGAACCCTTGCAACCGCAGTTGGAAGAGGCCGCACAACTTTACGAGCTCGCACGATACACTCCGGCTGAACAACCCTTTCATGACCGTGACTTAGAACGAGTTCGATTGGCCTTGCAAGCTTGCGCTAACGCGAGCTCGATCGGTTAGGGTGACGTTGTGAA
>CAYMXM010000888.1:0-1663 GCA_964394065.1 uncultured Pirellula sp.
GGGGCGAGGGGAGCGGATATCTAAAAGCGCGGTGCGCTTTAGGGCGCCAAAGCGGGGTCCGACAGGGGCGAGCCCCGGTCGGACGGAAGAGCGTTCGGATCGTTGAATCGCAAAGCGATGATCTTGGTTTGGAATCGCGTAGCGATGGCAGCACGTAGCCGTGGGCGTCAGCCCACGGTTGCCCGGCCCCACATGGTTTTGAGCCGCGAATGCGGCGGCAGCATCGAACCGATTCGAGAGGTGCTGCCGCCGCATTCGCGGCTCAAGAAACTCTTTTGTTCGGAGTCCGTGGGCTTACGCCCACGGCTATATGCTGCCATCGCTACGCGATTGAAACCGGAACCAATCCATGGAAACAACTAAACGCGGGCAATTGGAACCCAAGACGGATACATCCCATGGAAGACAAATCGGATCTTTGATTACTTACCTAAATTGCCAATTTGCAACTTCGTGCGCCAGCCCACCGTCAGCCCCTATTCCTCGCTTACGCCACGGGTTGTGATTTTCGGGCCCCGCTTGTTTGACGCGAAGAGTATCCCGACGATCAAGCTCTCTCCTGTGAGGTTGACCAATCGTAAAATGATCGCCGCGAGAAGCGCGACTGGTTGCGTCACGATCGGGGCCAACAACCAAGTGATCACGATCTCACGAACAACAGCCCCTCCCGGTAGCATCGATGCGAAACCAGCAACAGCCCCGAGACAAACGGCGCTTACAACACTCATCCACCCTAGCCATGTCCACAACTCCGGTTGAGGACTCATCGAAAGCAAGACGAGCCAAGCTGCTGTGCCTTGCATCACCCAACCTAGCAACACCCAAAAGCTAGTCCGAGCCATGAACCAAGTGGTGAAGGCGGCAGGGATCGTCTTGGGCATCTTGCCGATTTTGCTTTTCGCGGCAGCAAAAAGTCCTATCCGAAAAAAATGAGGAGTCAGCGCGAGGGCTGCAAAGGGAAGACATGCGATCGAACACCATTTGAGCCAGGGGGGAACATCCAAGAAGAGGAGAAGCACCCCACCTAGAATGGCACCGACAAACAACCCCGTCAGCGTCTCGACAAATACGCTCACAATTCCTGGTCTGATCGCCAATCCATGCGGCTGCAGTTTCCCGACCCGCAAGATGAGAACCATCGCCTTACCCGGCACGTACTTTCCAAGGTGCCCCAAAAAATAAGCTTGCAGGGTTGGGAGCCGTGGGAGGCGTTGTCGAAAGTCGTTTAGGACTTGAATCCAACCAATGGCCGGCGGAATCAAGCTTGCGCAGTAAACGACTAACCCTCCCAACAAGTAACGCCAATCGAGTCGCCAAACATCGAGCGCATCCTGGCGAGATGTCAACTCGACAATCGCCTTCTGAACCGTCAGTGCCAAGCAAATCAGGACGACGAATACGACGGTCCACGTAAAGAGGACTTTCCAAACCGCTCGCTTGGAGTTCGATGGTTGCGGGTCGTTGGTTGTGGAAGTCAAGTTTTCTCCTGCGTATTGTCAGAGAGCGTGGTATGCGCGTCTCGCCCGGAACAGTCTTTGCGACTCCGGGCGAGACGCCCGGGCCAGGTATGGTAGCCCCGGTAGGGGCGGAACAAAAGGAAACGCAGGGTTGTCCCGCCCCTACCGGGGCTCTAAAACCACTTTGTCCCTTCTATACGTGGGGC
>CAYMXM010000889.1:0-1657 GCA_964394065.1 uncultured Pirellula sp.
GGCCCCTCTCCCCGAAGCGGGGCGAGGGGAGCAGAGTTCTAAAGCGCGGTGCGTGCTAGGGCGCCAAAGCGGCGTCCGACGGGGACGAGCCCCGGTCGGACGATAACGGCGGCTGCGGAATAAAAATGGCTGCACGAAAACCCACGTCAACATCAACTTTTTGACAGCCCAAGCGAGCCCCACGCCTAAGTTCTAAACGCCCCTACCCGGGGCTACTTATAAGGCTCTATAAGGCTAAGGGCGAAGCCCCCTTCTTCCTCCAGTCTCAAGCCTCACCCCTCAAGCCTGATTAGAGATTCGTTCGATTCGTGGCTCCTCCCAGAAGCCGAGGATGGGACGCCTAGTTGCCAGCGCTGTCCCTCGCTTACGCCACGGGTTGTGATTTCAAGGACTCTGTGTTTCCAATGGATCGACCCTTCCAATCCCTACGAGTCGACCTCGCTTCGACTTCTTTGCGGGATTGTCTTGAGTTGAAGCGAAGTGACAAGCTTCTCCATTCGATAGGTAGCGATGCGAAGGGATTTGCATTTACACGACGTCTATCTCCCCAATCGGATCCGTCCCGAATATGCTCCCTAATTTTCTTCAGAAGCCGTCTGGAACGCTCGCCGTTCTCGTCGCGGCGGTGGCGGGTCCTTACGCTGCTTTCGAAACCGATTTCGGGACGACCGCTCGACGCGTCGTCTCCAATCTGGTCGGGGATAGTTTTCAAGACTCAGAATCCCCCCAAGCCTCTAACGATCCTTCTCAGAATCAGGGAGAGATCTTTCCCCAGGTGCACCAGATGGTTCCGCATGGGGTTCCTACCTCCTATTCGGCTCTGCCCTATCCCGCCCCTCAACATCCGGCTTCTTCTTATCCGGCTGCTCAATACCAGGGAGCCCAATACCAGGGAGTCCCGTACCCTCCACCGATCGTCGAGTCGAACCAAGGAATGCCGGCCAGGGTCCCTGGAGGGACGCAGGAGTTGTGGAACTACACGCTCGGTGTGCCAACGTTGCAGAACATGCAAGGTCAACCGCAGCCGATCGGAGGTGGAGAGATCCACGACCTGCGCGAAGTCCTTCGGTTCGACATCTATCCTGGTTGGCTACCGCAGCGATTCTCGCGGGTTACGACCGTTCTTTCCAATGTGCAGTTGGATGGATTGCGTGTTCCGTTGATCACTGGAACACGTCCGACCGATCTTGCTGGTACCTTGACCTACTACTTCGATGGGAGCCAGGCCCTGCAACGGATCAATCTTCATGGACTGACCGGGGATCCATCTCACCTTGCGAACTTGATGGTTCAGTACTACGGTTTGAGGCCAGAGAATTCTCTGGGTGGACAACTCTTCACCTCCCGTTGGAACAATCGTGTATCGAGCGTACTGCATGTAGCCCCCGCCCCGATCATGTATGCCGGGGCTGACCATTCCAAGTACATTGTGTTCCTCGAACTGAATCAACATTCCCCTAGCTTCTCTCTTAGCGAAGAAGCAGGCGCACTCCTGATCAACTCGCAAGCTACCCAGAGATGGTAGAGCAGGGAAGACGTTTGCCGCGTAACGGCGATGCATAGTAGCGGAAGGGCCAGCCCTCCGGTAACGGCATCAACAGGCTCACCCCCGGCCCCTCTCCCCGAAGCGGGGCGAGGGGAGCAGAGTTCTAAAGCG
>CAYMXM010000890.1:0-1649 GCA_964394065.1 uncultured Pirellula sp.
AAACGTTGACCAAGTCCTTCCTCCGCCGCTGCGCGGCGGAGGGGAAAAGCGCGCGTGGGGGGACGGCTACTAGGGCGCCAAAGCGGTGTCCGACGGGGACGAGCCCCGGTCGGACAAGAAGCGAATCAGAGAACAAAACTTGCGCAAACCAATATCACCACAACACCATTTTTTTGACAGCCAGCCCAAGGGCTCCCCCCCTCTACCTCAAGCCTCACTCCTCAAGCTTGCTCTCGCGGCCAACTCCAAAATACTCACTTCGGGAGGGCAACCCCAGCGATAAGGGTGGACCCCTGAGAGACCGCGGCTGACGTGCATGACCGTTCCCGACTTTTCGAAAATTCCCGACGCGTATCGGCTCCCGTACCAACTCGGAGCCACCAACGGTCCGATCCCGGGAAAGCGGATCTGCCCGCCATGCGTATGGCCGCATAACATCAATGCACAGCCATGCTCTACCCCCCAAGCAAATTGATCGGGGGAGTGAGATACCCCGAGTCGCCAACGCACCGCTTCACTTTCAGAGGGAATCTCATAGTTAGCAATGGAATCCGCCCTATTGAACCAGGGACGCTCATTCCCCAAAAGATCGATCCGAACCCCACCCCGCGTTGTCGAACTAGAGGTTGCACCTAAGTCCTTCCATCCGATTGCAACGAGTCGATCGCACACCTCCATCGGGTTCGCTAGCCGTCGATCGTGATTTCCGAGGACGAAGTACATACCAAGGGGCGCACTCAACGATCCAAAGACAGCTTCTATATTGTCCAGGGCATGCGCATAGTCGACGATATCCCCTGCAATGACGATCATATCGGGGTTCCCCTCCATCACCCAATCCATCGCGCGACGGTAATACGAAATCCCCATCTGCCCGGTGAAATGGATGTCCGAAAGATGGGCGATCTTGAGCCCTTCCAGATCGCTGGGGAGTTGATCCAAATAGATTTGCTTTCGGTTGGCCTCCGTCCAAGCGATCTGGTTGCGAGGCAATTTCCCCATCCGAGAAAATTTCTTCCCCGCGATCAAACTCCGGTCTTCACGAGGTCGATTCCAAAGGACGGAGTCCACCACTTCCCCTCTCTCTTTTGCCAACGAGAAGCATGGCCTGGCTAATAGCCAGCCTGGGGCTGAGAGGAATGCATAGAACCACATCGTGTAGAGATAAGTCTGCGTGGACCAATGCCACTCCCAAAATGCCAGGGGGGGCCATCCCGATCCTGCGCGAGCGAACTCCAGTCCAAGCAGGGAGAGCGGGATGATGGATCCGACGAGAAGGATTCCCTTCTCAAGCCGTTTGATCGTGACGCGGGAGATCCCCGTCGCATTGACTCGGTTGTACAAAGCAACGATCAGACCAGCCTGGCCAACCAAACCGACGGCCAATAGGAGGAGGGATAAAATCAACGATGCCTTCCGTGTCTGAACCTTGTTGAAGTAATGAGTGAGCGGCAGCAACCATTCTACCGAGGTGATCAAAAATACTACCCCTCCCCCGCAGACAACGCTATGACGTATTTTTCTTGGAGAAATTGAGCGTTTCCTGTCCGACCGGGGCTCGCCCCCGTCGGACGCCGCTTTGGCGTCCTAGATCGCGTTGCGCTTTAGATATCCGCTCCCCTCGCCCTGCTTCGGGGAGAGGGGCCGGG
>CAYMXM010000891.1:0-1647 GCA_964394065.1 uncultured Pirellula sp.
CCTAGCCCGCGCCGCGCTTTAGAGTTCTGCTCCCCTCGCCCCGCTTCGGGGAGAGGGGTTGGGGGTGAGGGGTAGAAGTGCTAGAAACGTCCCCCAAGTCCTTCCACCGCAACAACGCCTGTCCTTCCTTCAGCGCTTGAGAAAGCGCTGCCTCCACCATGCTCTTAAACCCCCTAATCCCCAATCCCGCCCCCTTCCTGGCCCTACTCCTCGCTTGCATACTCGGTTGTTCCCCCCCCATGGAACCAAACGACGGCAAGCCTCGTGTGGTAGCCACGACAGGGATGATTGCGGACGTCACAAGGCTTATCGGGGGAGATGCCATTCATGTCGAGCAATTGATTGCAAGTGGCATCGATCCCCACCTTTACCGACCGACGACCGACGATGTGCGAAGCATCCTCAACGCCGATTTGGTTTTGCACAACGGCCTCAAACTAGAAGGGCGGATGGGGGATTTGTTGAGGAAGCAAGGAGAGCGAAAACCGAGCGCCGCGGTTTGCGACGATTTACCAGGCTTGCTCTTGGAGGGAGAGAACCCCGATTCGGCGCTCGATCCTCATTGCTGGATGGATGTTTCGATGTGGGGAGAGGTAGCCAAGGTGATCGAGCAAAAGCTCGTCGAGATCGTTCCCGAGAAGGCGAACGAGATCCGGGAACGAGGGGAGCGAGTTCATGCAGAATTGCTGGCGTTGGATCGCCGGATTGATGCTTGGATCCAAACCATCCCTTCTCATCAACGCGTCCTCATTTCATCCCACGACGCGTTTCAGTACTTTGGTCGAAGGTATGGGATGCGAGTGGAAGGGGTACAAGGGTTATCGACCACCTCGGAGGCGGGGCTCATGCGTGTCGAAAGCTTAGTCGATAGGATCGTTCAAGACCGAATCCCAGCGGTGTTCGTCGAGTCGAGTGTTCCGGAGAAGGGAATTCAATCGCTTCGTGAAGGAGCTGGTCGGAAAGGGTGGAATGTACGACTCGGTGGAACCCTCTTCACCGATTCGATGGGGGTAAAAAGTCCAACGGACCGCTATCAAGGAATGATGGAGCACAACGCCCGAACGATCGTCGAAGCCCTTGGAGGTCTTGTAGAGTGAGCATCGAAGTAAACTTGGCAGTGTAAGGTAGAATGCGACCGATTCGAGCAACGCTCTTCCGTCCACCGGGGCTCGCCCCCGTCGGACACCGCTTTGGCGCCCTAGCACGCGCTGCGCTATAGAACTCTGCTCCCCTCGCCCCGCTTCGGGGAGAGGGGCCGGGTATAACCTGACGCATCGCCGCGAACTTATGCTGTCTGGGATGTTCGGCCGACGCGTAAGCGAGGCCCGAAAATCACAACCCGCGGCGTAAGCGAGGGATAGTACTGGCAGCCGCGCATCCAATACAAGGTATCACAGCACGCCCTTCGCACCTCAGCGACGTGCCACCCGACGCTTGAGATATTTCCGGCGAGGGGCCACGTGCACTCGCAACGCAGTCCCTCGCTAACGCCACCGACAAAAGAAACCCAAAAAGAACGATAGTTGGACTAGACGTAGAAAAAGAAATGCGTACTATTTGCCTCGCGGGATGGAGCAGCTCGGTAGCTCGCGAGGCTCATAACCTCGAGGTCGTCGGTTCAAATCCGGCTCCCGCAACTTCTCTGTT
>CAYMXM010000892.1:0-1645 GCA_964394065.1 uncultured Pirellula sp.
CATTCCGTTAAACAACGCTTCCAATCAACGCCGCCATCAGCGCAGTGAGCCGGTCTCTCCCTCAGGGATACTAAAGTGCCACGTCGGGGCTGAGAGCCTCTCGCTACCCGCGGGGGCCCCAATGTAGAACGGAATTCATTCCGTTAAACAACGCTTCCAATCAAAGCCGCCATCAGCGCAGTGAGCCGGTCTCCACCTCAGGGATACTGAAGTGCCACGTTGGCTCTAAGAGCCTCTCGATACCTGCGGGGGCTTAGGTGGCCCTGAGCTAGGGATTTGCAATGCGTGTATCGGGGGTAGGAGTTGGAGGCGGCGGTTAACGGAATGAATTCCGTTCTACATTGCGGGGCATGCCCGCTTGTCACTGAGACGTTACAATCTATTGGAGGATGTTCAATCTCATTCGGCCTGGACATCCTCTAATAGATCTTCTCACGCACTACAGGTAGGACACAATGGTTAACGTAGGTCTCGTCGGCATCGGTTTCATGGGGTGGATCCACCAGCTAGCCTATCGCCGTAGTTCCGCTGCCAAGCTAACCGCTTTTTGTTCCAAGGATCCGAAGAAACGTGCGGGAGATTGGCGGGGGATCCAAGGAAATTTCGGCCCACCGGGAGAAGAGATCTCTCTGGATGGCATTGAGACTTTTGAAACGCTCGACGAGATGCTTCGGAGCGCGGCAATCGATGTTGTCGATATATGCCTTCCCCCGCATCTCCATGCCGATGCGGCGGTAAAAGCGATCGAGGCGGGGAAGGATGTCTTTTGTGAAAAGCCCCTCGCTTTGAATAAACTCGATACGCGGCGCATCATGGATGCAGCGAATGGGAACGGCCGGTTGGTGATGGTAGCCCACGTTCTCCCCTACATGGGAGCCTTTGCTTACGCGACCCACTTGGTTCAGAAGGGAACCTACGGAAAGCCTATCGGCGGTTACTTCAAACGGGTGATCACCGACCCGACTTGGCTCCCCGATTTTTATGATCCCAATCGTGTCGGTGGTCCTTTGGTCGACCTGCACGTTCACGATTTGCATTGGATTCAACTCCTCTTTGGTTCTCCAACCAACGTCGACGCGATCGGAAGAATGCGTGGGGACGTAGCGGAATACGTGCATGTCCTCTACCACTTTGAAGATCCGAAGGTTTGCGTATCCAGCAGTTCGGGAGTCATCTATGCACCGGGCCGCCCCTTTACGCATGGGTTTGAACTTCATTTGGAGGATGCGGTCCTTCAGCATGAGTTCGCCGCTTTCTCGGATTCACCAGCCTCCGTCCCACTCATCATCGTGACCCGATCTGGAGATGTCATCCGCCCTGAGCTTCCAGGGGGAGATGAAGTCGATGCGTTTGCGGAGGAGATCGAGGATATGGCGACGAGCGTTCGCACCCGAGAGATCGCACCACGCCTCAATGGCGAACTAGCGAGCAAAGCGGTCGAACTCGCCTTGCGGATCCAAGCACAACTAGCAGTTCGTTCGTAGGGGCAACGATGCCACCCTATTCGTAGGGTGTGTGAAGTGGTCGCGGCTTCCACCTTAGATTCCAATTGCATACCAACGACTTTTCCTACTGAGATCACCTACACGCCTAAGGGACTGTCCCGAAATAACTTCCCGATTTGTACGGGCTAGAGATCGCGGTG
>CAYMXM010000893.1:0-1638 GCA_964394065.1 uncultured Pirellula sp.
ATGCTCTTCCGTCCGACCGGGGTTCCGCCCCGTCGGACGCCGCTTTGGAGCCCTAGCACGCGCCGCGCTTTTAGATATTCCCTCCTCTCGCCCCTTTTGGGGAGAGGGGCGAGGGGTAGAAGTGCGAGTGACAATGGTCAAGTTGGCAGGTCCCAGCCCGTGCCACCTTGGGCGCCAATCAAAGAGGCTTGACACTAGTGGAAACAAAGAAAGATGATCCGTGATTAAACTTCATCGGTTTCCTCTCGACTGGGAACTCGGATAGGAATCACAAGGGGAAGGCCTTACATCGCTGTACATTCGGCCTCAATCGAATGGATCCCCTTCGTCAATTTCCACCTCACCCGAAAAAAGAAGTAACCAATTGCCATCCGAAATAGAATCCGTTGCTTTACCTCCCCAAGTCTTTACCTCCATTCCTGAATTCAGAGCCAATAGTATCGCAGCGATCTCTCGATTCCCTTTGGTTTCGCTCGATTTTGCCAAAGCAGTCACTAGGTTCGTTATGTCCTTATGGCTAACAGTCGCTGCGACGGAACTAGAAAAATCCTTATTACTCGACGACATTACCTTTATCTGACCTGGTGTGAATCGCTTATAGATCGGTGAATGTGGACAAACTACCAACAAGTACTTCAATTCGCTATCAATGCGAAGTTCAATCAATAAACTCCCTCCGTCAAACGCAAAATCTACTTGCTGGACCTGGGCCGATCCGTCTTTCAAAAAACCTGCACCCTTCAGAGAACTCGTATTCGTTACAAACGCAAGAAGAAGTAAACATCCGAGAGACGCAAAGAAAATATCGAAATTATTTGTTATGAAATTCTTTATCCACATTACCGGTTTCGCAGTCATAGGTCACAGTACCTCCAAGGGCGAATAAAAGGTCAGAGTATGGTAGGTTCTACCCGCTTCATCGGCTCGCTTCGATCTAGGCATGACAGCCAGTATACCCCCATTTTCGCCAAGAAGAGACGAGCCCCTTTTCACTCCACGCCCATCGCTACGCTCTGAGCGTGCCACCCATATCGGTGACGGATTCGGTGAACAATGCTACGATTGCTGGGATGGAGGCCGTCACCGGAGGGCTCGCGACCTTCCGCTACATATGCGCCGCCGCTTCCGCGGCGAGCTACGAACGAATCGCGCCGTAGTAGCAGGTCGAGACCTTCGAATCCATCTACGAGTCGACTATTTTCATTCTGCGAAAATCAGCGCAATCTGCGGATTCTGTTCCAAGAAGGAGGCGCACCAAAGGCGCCAAGGCTACTAGCTCGTCGCGAAGAGCGATCGTTTTGGGCGTTTGGTGGTCTTGAGGTAGTTCGGCCCAAAATCGGTTCCTCAGCATTTCCCGGGCTATTTTGAGACGACGGTCAGCATGCGAAGGACGACGATCGGGATTGTCCCAAGACCGGGCGGTGCGGTCGACAACTTGAGCCTTATCCTCATCCCAACACTCCAACTCTACCAGCATGGCAATGACACCGATAAGAGGTACGGCGGCCACATCGGTCTTGCGACGAGCAGGATTGGCTTTGCCAAGTCAACTCCGTTTGTCATGCTGCGATCGCTTCGACTTCTTCTGTACCAGATTCTTCGAGCGGTGACAGCCAGAGTTTTCAAAAAGTTGCCGAT
>CAYMXM010000894.1:0-1630 GCA_964394065.1 uncultured Pirellula sp.
CTTCTACCCCTCACCCCCAGCCCCTCTCCCCGAAGCGGGGCGAGGGGAGCAGATAGCTGATGCAGCCACTCTCTCTGAAGCGAGGCGAGAGGAGAGGAATTTCCCCCTGTGGAGCAACCCTCCCCTCTGGGGAGGGGCGATCTCTCGCTCCCCAACCCGCAGGGGCGGGGGGATTGAGAGATCGGGGAGGGTTAGGATGGTAGGGTTGCATCAACACCCCAGCTTAATTCTGTTCCTTATTGCGGTGCTTGTTAGTCCTCTGTTCCTTGCAAATCCCGTCCTCTCTCCCGCTCGGGCTGCTGACGAATTCGAGGCGGCTCCGATTTCTTACTCCACGACGACGCCGAACGATCCGGTTGCCAAGTTATGGAGCAAGATCCAATGTGGCGAACAAGTCCTTGCACCGAACTCGAAGGGGGATGTTCTCGAGTCTCTTCTCCAAGCGCTCGACATTCCCACCTCTTCTCAGTGTCTCGTTTTTTCGAAGACCAGTTTGCAGATCAGTCGGATCGGTCCGAGGACTCCAAGAGCGATTTACTTCAACGAGACAACCTACGTCGGTTACATCCCGGGGAGTCGCCTCATCGAGATTACCGCGATGGATCCCGATCTCGGAGCGATCTTCTATACGCTAGAACCACTCTCTGCAGAGGAACGCAAAAAAGGAGAAGAGGAGGAATCCGAACGAGTGCACTCCCCTTACATGATCGCGCGTGACCGAGGGCAATGTTTATCCTGCCATGCGACGACGAGGACGGAGCGAGTTCCCGGTTTGCTGGTCCGTTCGATCTATCCCGATAAAGCGGGGAGGCCCCGGACAGGGGCATCGGCTTTCGTGACCGATCATCGAAGCCCTTTCCAAGAGCGTTGGGGGGGATGGTATGTCACTGGAGGGCACGGTGAGATGCGGCATATGGGAAATGCTTTTGCGCTCGATCGACAAGATCCCGAAGAAATGGATTTCGAAGCGGGGGCCAACTGGTCCACTCTCGCAGGTGCCTTCAACGTGAAACCTTATCTGCATGATTCGAGCGACATCGTAGCGTTGATGGTTTTGGAGCATCAGACTCGATTGCACAACTTGATCACCCGCGCGAACTTCGAAACCCGCCAAGCGATTCACCTGGATGAGGCGATGAATCGAGCGCTCGATCGACCGATGGATCACCGAAGCGACTCGACGAAGCGACGAATCGCCTCTTCAGGAGAAGAACTCGTCAAAGGACTACTGTTCGTCGACGAGTTTCCGTTAGCCTCGCCGGTGGGTGCAGGAAGTCCATTCCGAGAGGAGTTCACGAAGCGGGGAGTGAAAGATTCGAAGGGGAGATCTTTGAATGAGTTCGATCTCCAAGGGAGGTTGTTCAAGTACGCTTGCAGCTATCTCGTCCTCTCGGATCATTTCACAGCCCTTCCAGACCCAGTCCGTAAGCACGTTTGCAATCGTCTGCGAGAGATCTTGTCAGGAGAAGCTCCTCCCCCCAAAGGAGTCCTCTGGAACGATGCATCGCGCGAGGAGACTTGGGAGTTATTAAAAGAACTCAACCCGAGTTTTGAGGGGTGAGCGAGGAACCGATGCGTGGCCCGGGCGTCTCGCCCGGAGTTGTGAAGGCTCCTCCGGGCGAGACGCCCG
>CAYMXM010000895.1:0-1625 GCA_964394065.1 uncultured Pirellula sp.
TTGTTTCGCCCCTACCGGGGCTCTAAAACCACTTTGTCCCTTCTATACGTGGGGCCAGCCCCACGCCTAAGTTCGAGACGCCCCTACCCGGGGCTACCTTTCCTTGACCTACGGTCAAGCTAAGGGCGAGGCCCCCTTCTTCCTCAACCCTCATCCCTCAAGCCTCCTTGAGTACTTTCCCCCTCGCGGAACGCTATACCTGTATACCTGTAGCGATTCGGGGGGCTACGTTTAGGCAGCGCTAGGGGGATTTTGGTACATTATTTGAGTCTAAATCCCTACTCTGTGCCCATTTGGGAGACTAGAATAGCCCAAGTACACCCAAGAAGCTCCCATTTCTTCGGTTATGGCGTTCTCCCACCGAGACACGTGATACGTCCTTACTTTTTTTATTTTTTTGCTAGTCCAACTAGCGTTGGAGTCATTCTGACATGAAGCGAAATCGATCCGGGTTTACCTTGGTTGAGCTACTGGTGGTCATTGCGATCATCGGTATCTTGGTCGGCCTGCTCCTCCCTGCGGTCCAAGCGGCACGGGAAGCGGCGCGTCGAATGCAGTGCCAAAACAATTTAAAGCAATTTGGGCTCGCCGCTCATAACTTCGAAAGTGCGTTGAAGTACTTTCCACCCCCGCAGCACTGGAAATCGTTCCCAACCTCTCCGACGGCTCCGGTTTCGTCGAATGCTAGTTTGCAGGTCAACTTGCTCCCCTACTTCGAGCAAACCGCTGCCTACAGCCTCTTCGATTTGAACTACAACGTCGAAACAGGGGTGAAAATCCACGCGAGCGTTCCCGATCCGACTCCTAGTGGGTTCGTTCCCAACCGTGAAGCGTGCCGAGTTGAGATCCCTGGTTTCAACTGCCCTTCTGAAAGCAGCGGTGCATTCCATGTCTTTCAAGACGGAAGCAACTCGGGACGAGTCAACTATCACGGGTCGATGGGGGGAGCTGCACTGTACGGCGGAACAACGATCGACGGTATGTTCGCGATGCCCAAACCCACATCAGGCACAGGAATAGGGCCGCGTATCGGACAGGTTAGCGATGGAACGAGCAACACCTCTTTGTTTTCAGAAGTCATTCGAAGTAGCCTTGCTCCGACGACTGCCACGACGGTCTTCGACCACACGACCGCTTTTTTCACAACCACTGCGTTTACCGGCACCGCCCTTATCGACGGGAGAAACGTACCGAACTGCATGAGCAGTTCCGGGGGTGGATCTCAGATCAAGACGACGGGGCTTCAATACTATTTGTTTTATCCATTCCATTCGACCTACAGCCACACCCTCCCTCCCAATTGGAACAAGAGAGTTCCCGTTGCAACCAACCAACGCTACAACTGCGGGGTGATCTCCCAAAACTGGATGCAGCATATGGCGGCTTCTAGTCGGCATACCGGGGGTGTCAATGTTTGCCGCGTGGATGGTTCTGTATCCCTTGTTTCCGATGGAGTCGATTTCACCGCTTGGCAAGCCCTCGGAAGCCGATCGGGTGGTGAAATCTTCACGATCGACTAAGGTGCATCAAAACCTGATCAACCGCACGGTTTGAGTACGCGCTTTAGATATCTGCTCCCCTCGCCCCTTTTAGGGGAGAGGGGTCGGGGGTGAGGGGTAGAAGTG
>CAYMXM010000896.1:0-1619 GCA_964394065.1 uncultured Pirellula sp.
CTCGCCCCGCTTCGGGGAGAGGGGCCGGGGGTGAGGGGTAGAATCGCTAGAAACAACAGCCAAGTTTCTCGCTCGCTGTTGGTAACTCTGAAGCTTCTGCGATCCCTCCAGGATCGTTGGAGTCTCTCCACGATCCACCGGCGGTGGCGCTGCGCTTACCGCCGGCTAATGGCTGTAATCCCTTCGGGATACCAGAGGCATGCAAAACTTATCCTCGAGTTCTCCTCTGCGATTCTCTGCGTCCCCTGCGGTTAAAAACGGAATAAATCCACGCATTCAAAATCCCGTGTCAACACCAACTTTTTGACAGGCTTACGCCCACGGCTACGTGCTGCCATCGCTACGCGATTCCAAACCAAGATCATCGCGTTGCGATTCAACGATCGAAATACTCCCGACGAGGGGCCACGTGCACTCGCGACGCTGTCCCTCGCTAACGCCACGGGTTGTGATGCGCCGCTTCGCGTCTTCCTATAACCGATAACCTAAAGCCGATAACCTAAAGCCTATAGCCCTAACACCGAGGCGTTGTAGAACGGAATGAATTCCGTTCTACCTTGTGGGAGTTACGTGGCGAGTTTTTTGTACTTGAATCGCCTCGGTTCGTCGTCGTTGATCCCCAAACGTTCTTTTCGCTGCTGCTCATAGGTTGCGAAGTTTCCTTCGCACCAATGAACATAACCGTCCCCTTCAAACGCTAAAATGTGCGTTGCAATTCGGTCCAAGAACCAACGATCGTGCGAGATGACAACGACGCAACCGACGAAGTTCAAGATCGCCTCTTCCAACGCCCGTAAAGTATCGACATCCAAATCGTTTGTCGGTTCGTCTAAGAGGAGTACGTTGCAGCCGCGGCGCAAGAGCTTCGCCACGTGAACGCGGTTTCGTTCCCCCCCAGAGAGAACTCCTACCTTCTTTTCTTGATCGGTCCCCTTGAAATTGAACTTGGAGACATACGCGCGCGAGTTGAATTTCTTCCCACCCATCTCAAGCCAATCCAAACCGCCCGAAATCTCCTGATAGATGGTGTTGTTCGCGTCGAGCGTATCCCGAGACTGATCGACATAGCCGAACTCGACCGTATCCCCTACGCGCAACGTGCCAGAGTCAGGTTTGTCCTGCCCGGTCATCATTCGGAACAAAGTCGTCTTCCCAGCTCCGTTCGGACCGATCACGCCGACGATTCCACCCGCAGGCAATCGGAAGGAAAGATTCTCGACGAGGACTTTGTCGCTATACGATTTGGTAATCTCCTCGGCATGAACGACCACTTCCCCAAGGTGCTTCCCAGGTGGAATCTGAATTTCGAGCTCTTCAGGGCGCTCTTCAAACTGCTGAGCCGCCAACGTCTCATAAGAATTGATACGAGCTTTGTTCTTCGCTTGTCGAGCGCGAGGAGACATGCGAATCCACTCGAGTTCCTTCTCCAACGTCTTCTGCCTTGCTGCAGCGGATTTCTGTTCGATCAAAAGTCGCTTCTGCTTTTGCTCTAACCAGGAGGTGTAGTTTCCTTCAAACGGATAGCCGGATCCACGATCCAATTCGAGAATCCACTGCGCGACGTTATCCAAGAAGTAGCGATCGTGCGTTACCGCCACGACCGTTCCTGGATACTGCGC
>CAYMXM010000897.1:0-1615 GCA_964394065.1 uncultured Pirellula sp.
TGTATTGCCCCAGCTGAATCTGGAATTTTGATTTGATCGAGTTATTCTACAAGCCAAAGGAGGCTTTCGAAATGACCCGATCCAGAAGAACTTTCACCGCACAGGAAAAAGCCGCGATCGTCATGCGACATCTTGTCGACAAGACGCCCGTATCGGACCTCTGTGATGAATTCGAACTTCAACCCACCCAGATCTACACCTGGATAAAACAGCTCACCGAAAACGCCGCTCTGGCATTCCAGACGACACGGCAGCTGAACAAACAAGACGATGCCAAAGACCGAAAAATCAATGCTCTGGAAGCCAAGATCCAGCAGAAAAACGAGGTTGTCGCCGAACTGCTACAGGAGCACGTTCAGCTAAAAAAAGAACTTGGGGAACTCTAAACGGATGCTGGGTTCCCCACGATACTCGCGACCAAATCGTCGATTACGTGAACTACTGGAACCCGAGAACCGAGGTCCCAGCCAAGCAAATCGTTGCTTGGCTGGGCGTTGGTGGTAGCAAGTACTTCGACTGGAAAAAACGCTACGGAAAAGTCAACGAGCACAATGGTGCGATTCCGCGAGACCATTGGCTAGAGGAATCCGAACGCCAAGCGATCCTGGACTTCCACGCCAAACACCCTCTGGAAGGCTATCGACGTCTTACCTTCATGATGCTCGACGCGGACGTCGTCGCCGCTAGCCCTTCGAGCGTTTATCGCGTATTGAGCGACGCTGGCGTTTTGAGTCGGTTCCAAGGGAAAGTCACCAAGAAAGGAACCGGCTTCGAGCAGCCCCTTGCGCCCCATGAACATTGGCATGTTGATGTCAGTTACTTGAATATCTGCGGTACTTTTTACTTCATGTGCAGCATTCTCGATGGTTGCTCTCGATCCATCGTCCATTGGGAAATACGCGAGAAAATGCAGGAAATCGATATCGAAACGATCATGGAACGAGCTCGCGAAAAGTACCCTGGCCAGGCGCCTCGAATCATCACCGATAATGGCCCGCAGTTCATCTCACGCGACTTCAAGGAGTTCATTCGCATCGCTGGCATGACGCACGTAAGAACCTCGCCCTACTACCCTCAGAGCAATGGCAAGATCGAACGATATCATCGCTCGATCAAAGGGGACTGCATTCGCGTAAAAGCGATGGCGAGCGTTGATGAGGCTCGCGAGGCAGTGACCCATTACGTCCAACATTACAATGAGTTCCGCCTCCACAGCGCGATAGGTTATGTAACTCCGCATACCAAGTTGGCCGGTAAGGAGAAAGAGGTTTTTGCGCAACGGGATGCGAAGCTCGAAGCAGCGCGAGAACAACGGCGGTTGCGACGGGCAGCAGCAAGGCAGAGAGTTGCTTGAGGCAATGAGAGCGACTAGGATGAAAGAGTCTGAAGCGGAGGATAGGGCAACGCTGGGAAGCGACCCGAGCGCTGTTTCAGATCCAAGACCGAAGGGTTGCGTCAACCGATCTGGCGGGCGCATTCCTTCCCTTCGGTTTTGGCGAGAATGCGATAAATCCAAACGTTGGGATCGAAGTGATCTCCAACAAGACCAAGTACCGTTCCTCGATTAGGAATAACGCAGATCAGACAAAACTCCAATTCACGCTGAACCAATACA
>CAYMXM010000898.1:0-1614 GCA_964394065.1 uncultured Pirellula sp.
TGCCAAACTGTTGAGGCGAACTCATTAGAAGTTCGGCGCTGCGAACGAGCGAATTTGATTGCTTCGGGGGATCGGGATTTTCCTCGCTTCATGAGTGGGCGCTCTGGGCTTGGACTACGGAAATGTTTCTAGCGATTCTACCCCTCACCCCCAGCCCCTCTCCCCTAAAAGGGGAGAGGGGAGCGGAATCCGTTAAGCACCTCTCTCTAGGTTATCTCTCATAAATCGGTAAAAATCGGAAGTTGAGGGCGAGGGCTAGGAGGGAGAGGGAGGTGGCGACGTTGGGGCCGAAGTTGCCGTCGAAGCGTCCGTCGCTCTTCTGACTTTTCTTCAGCTCCTGAATGAGGAGCCCATTCCATTTTTCCCAAGCTTCGATGTCTGCTTGAAAGAGGGCTTGGGCTTTGTAGTAGGAAGTGTACTCGCCGTAATGATCGTTCAGTTTCGAAACTTCGTTCGCTTTGAGGAAGCCGGCGCATGCTTTGAACTCATTCAACTCCTTTCTCCCAGAGATCGCGTAGACCAACGCAGCGATCGAAACGCGTGCTTGGGATTCGTCATAGCCTCCGAGCCCTCCTGCATAAGCGACCTGTCCGCTCTTGGCGGTCATGCTGGTAAAGTAGGCAAGTGCTCGTTCGATATTCTTATCAGGGACTTCGATCCCAGCATTCCGAGCCGCGAGTAATGACACCAAGATCGCTCCCGATACCGATGTATCCGCATCGGTCGAGGTTGGGGAATACCTCCAGCCTCCCGTACTGTTCCGGTCCTGACTGGTTAACGAGGTACGGACTGCGAGCTCCAACGCTTCACCGACCGTTCGACGTCGATTGGGGGAGGGCTCGGAATCGAGCCACAGTCGTCGCTCGTCGATCGTCCCGTATGCTTCCGCTAATGCCAACGTTCCGAACCCATGGTGATACATACTCCCACCGAGGTAGCCGGTCTTCGGGTCCTGCGATTGAATGAGAAACCGAACACCTCGTAGCACCTGAGCTTCGTGGGCACCAAAATTCGGATCTTCTCCATAGGCTAAGAATGCCATGACCGAAAGCCCCGTGATCCCAGGTCCTGGATTGGACGGGGAGGGCCAACTCCCGTCATTCGCTTGGTTAGTTGCTAGCCATTCCAAACCCTTTTCATAGATTTCACGCGCCTCACGCGATACCCCTTGCCCTTGGACTGATGACTCGCGACGAAAGGAGGAACTGGGTTGAGCGAAGGCGCACGGGATGACGCAGAGTACGGCAATCGTAGTTGGAAGTAGACTAGAAACTCGCAGGAGCATATTCGGAAGGCAATAGCTTAATAGACGTAAGGTGGGGTGAGCGATAGGGATAATCCTACCTGCGATAATCCGTTAATGCGACCAATGTAGAACGGAATTTATTCCGTTAAACAACGCCGCCAATCAAAGCCGCCGCCAGCGCTGTGAGCCGGCCTCCCATTCATGGCACTCGAAGTCCCTCGTTGGGGCGGAGAGGCTCTCACCGCTTTTAGGGGTTTGAGGTGACCTGAAGCATCGGTGTTAAAGGGGGCGGACGCGAAGCGTCCCCCCCCCAATCACAACCCGTGGCGTAAGCGAGGGACTGCGTCGCAAGTGCACGTAGCCCTTGT
>CAYMXM010000899.1:0-1607 GCA_964394065.1 uncultured Pirellula sp.
GAGGATAACTTCAGCCACTTCATTGCCCATAAGCTCGGATCCCTACGTCGTGAACGGGGATGATCAACTGTCGTCCATCTTCCAACTCTCCCGTCATATACCTAGGGTGTAGATCAATCTCGTACCCCTGCTTCCTCAACCGTTGATTTGCTCTCTGGATCTCGTAAGCTTGGCGGGCCAAGACGAGTTCCGGCGGGAGCTCTTGAGGCGTATAGATCGGGATATCCTCCGTTCCCACTCGACCGTGCATGTCAGGTTTAGGTGGTTGGTCTGCTAGGTGAGAAACCAGCGACTTGTCGTTAGCCCCCACATCAACGCCTTCAGAGGAACCTCCAACGCCTGATGGGGATTGCGACATACGCCCCACTCCAAAAGCCGCGAGGGCGATCAAGCTCGCCGCAAGGACCGGACGCCAGGAACTTCGTGATTCTTCACGCTTCAGCTCACGAACCGAATCCGATGGCGGAGCCGGGGTGGCACGTCCCTGAGGCACGAAGGGAGTGCTGTGAGGCCTCGCATAGGATGCTTGGTTGCCCGCGCTGTCCCTCGCTATCGTTTCGGGTTGTGATGGTAAATTTTCATCTACCGCTCGCCTTAGAACAGGCTCCTTCGGTTCGGAATATTCCACGAGCGACTTGCCGAACGATCGAGCGAATTGCTGTTCTTCGAGCAATGCAAGGGCCACCACTCTCCATTGAGCAGGTGAACTTTCACACTGTGCCAAGATCTCTCGGCGCTGGTCAGGAGTGCATTCTCCGTCCACTAAGGATTGAAGACGCAACGGGTCCAACATGATAGGAAACCTATGAACAAATCGATGAATAAGGATTCAGGTAGGAAGCTTTGCTCTCAGCGCTTTGCGCGCTTTCAGAAGCCGATACTCGACTGTTTTCATCGAGACCCCCAATCGCTCGGCGAGATCTTGATATCCCCAACCTTCCGTATATTTCAAAAGGAGGATTTCACGATCCTGCACCGAGAGCTCTTCGAGGGCTTCGGCAACTTGAGAGTTGCTTTCCTGCTTCATGAGCCATTCTCCAGGTCCAAGCTCCGAGGAAAACTCGGAACCTTGCCCCGCCTCCACCACAGAATTGACCAATCGTTTTCGACGCCCGGTCGTTCGATGGTGGTTGATGACTTTGCGCAAGGCGATTCTGTAGAGCCAAGGAGCGATCTTCGACGGATCGGTGGGGCGGGTTTTCTGGGAGACAGCGGCTAACGCCACCTCCTGGAGAACATCCTCCGCCGCTTGACGATCGGCCAAACGGGCATGAACGATCGTCGCAAGCCAGCGTCGATGCGCCTCAAACGCCGCCCCCCAATCAATCGAATTCGTCTCTTCTTCCTTTGGAATCTTCAGTGCCATTGCGCTCATGGTAGAACTATTGTCGCGTGAAAAAGAAGATACCCTGAAACTCGGCCATTTTTATTCCACCGCAGACGTTTTCGTCCGCGAATATAACGTTTGAGTAGCTAAGCGAGGCCAGAAAATCACAACCCGTGGCGTAAGCGAGGGACAGCGATAGCAACCAGGCATCCATCTAAGATCCCACAGCACGCCCTTCGTGCCTCAGGGACGTGCCACCCGACGCCTGAGATATTCCCGA
>CAYMXM010000900.1:0-1602 GCA_964394065.1 uncultured Pirellula sp.
GGCTCGTTGTACCACACAAGTCAGGCAGTCGAAATTTTTTTGGCTCCAGGGCCAAAAATATTCCACGCGTTGGACAGGTCGTAACAACGCTGCAGGCCAACCCAAAGTGTTTGGGTACCAGGGTTATTCTTGGGGCGATCCACGAATCCCCCCAGTCGAGCGATCGCACGTACCACCTCGTTTAAAGTTGGGCAGCCACTCTCGGGGATCTCCATATTTAACATTGCGTAAACACTCTTCCATTCGCTTGGCTCGAAGATTGCTTCGCAGTCTATGTCGGGGCACTCACGCCCCAGGTGGCAGATGTACATTAGACGCCACGCCACGATGCTAAGTAACGCTAAGCAGTTGTAGATCCGATCAATCTGTTCGAAGCGACGATATTCGATCCGACAACCCGATTTCAACGTCTTAAAATAGACCTCAATTTGCCACCGAATACAGTAGAACCGAATAACGCGTTGCACGTCTTCATCGGTTGCGATCGGAAGAGTCGTAACAAGCATCCAGCAGATGGGGACCTCCCCCTCAGGGGGATTCGTTTCCTCACACAGAACAACGTTCACCGTTACGAATTTGGGTAGTGTAGAGCTTGCGTGACGGGGGCGAGCCACCTGAATCGTGGCCTTGCGAATCTCCAGATCAGCCGTTCTCGCTTCGCGCGAAGCACTGCGCTTCGAGGTTTTCTTCGATTGAATTTTGGCTTCTCTGGCTCGCACACAGACCGTTTGCGTGCCAATAACATCGGCCTGCCTGACAAGGTCTTTCCAGTCCCCTTGTTTGTCGGTTGTGCTTCGATTCTGGCCTGCGCGTACCAGCAAGTGAAGATTCGGCGTCTTGGATTGGGCATGGGCAATAAAGAGTTCGTAGATATCCGACTCGCTATCCCCTACGCAAACGCAAATGGTTTCTGGGCAAGCTTGGGCTGCTTGTTCGGTCGCTTTCAAGCCACGGATCCAGCGGTAGCTCTCTTTTTCTTCGATCGGGGTTTTACGCCGCAAATTGCATTTTTCTGAATCCGGTAATGTATTGAGTGTGCCCCGAGTCCAAGTCGTTTGTCCTACGATTCCTAACGCGACTCCGTCGGAGTTAAAGGCCACAGACGGATGGAAGAAAGCTCCTCGGCGCTTTTCGGATTCCATCGGCCCAGCTCCTCGCACTTGCTGTTCGGGGCGAGTCAGATCGACCTCAGTCGTGTCTTGCACAATTAAAACAAAGTCCTCTTGTTCAATCCTCTTGTAGGTTGCTTGGATATGCGGTTGGAGGAGTTTCTCTGGAGTAACGTTTTCATTGTCCATAAACCGATAGCATGCTTCCAATTCAGCACGCCCTCCTAAAGCTGCTGGAATGCTAAGGTTGGGCTTCTGGCCTAAAGCTTCGATGATTTTCCCTACGCGCTTGTTAAGCCTTGCATCTCCTAAATCGCAACCGCGAAGTTCCTCGGCCAAGCTGCACTCACTCATCACCCTACCTCCGTGAAGAAAGACTCCTCGTTTGAAAACGCCGTCGCGAAAATCATTCGCAAGCTGCGCCCCAAAGTCCAGCCCTGGCCGCCCGCCGCGGAGCGGCGAAACGCTAGCAAATAACCATAGATGTGTGGTA
>CAYMXM010000901.1:0-1597 GCA_964394065.1 uncultured Pirellula sp.
TACGTGGCCCGGGCGTCTCGCCCGGAACAGTCTTTGCGACTCCGGGCGAGACGCCCGGGCCACGGTGGTCGTTTGATATCCGCTCTCTTATAAAATTTTATCGGGCGAAGAGGCTAAAATAGGGCTTGGGTGCATTGGCAACCCGGCCTTCCATGACGATTATACAATCTTCCCACCTTCAAATCCCCTACCCACGACAAGCCAGAATCTATGCGATCCTCATTGAGAATGCTCTTGGTAGCAACCGTGACCTCCGGACTTTGTTTTTCTTCCGCCACGACCTTCGCCCAAGAGAAAGAAGTGAATCCTTCGGTGAAAGAGGCTAAGGTCGATCCTGCTAAAGAGGAAGCGACTGGTAAGTCTCCCAAGGAAGGGGAAAAGAAGAAGGAACCTGAGGTTCCACCCCCAGCAGGTGAACTCGACCGGATCGGATTGCTTCAGGAAGAAGCCATTCGGAACTTGACTGCCGAATGGGGTTACTGGGGGAACCGTCCCAAGAGTTACAGCTCATGGACTAGCCACTCAAACCGCCTCATCCCCGTGTACGTTTTCGGCGGTTCCTTTGCGCCCTATATGAATGAAGGAAGCGTCTATCGGAACGAAGAAAAACTTAAGGAAATCTATGGGCGTCTCCCTCCGAACACACTCAACCCGGAAGCGACCTATGGAGATCAAACCGACGTCTATCGTTTGCAAAAGAAAGGGATCGAAGACTTAGGGAAGAAGTATGTCTTCCTCGTCGTCTTCGATGGAATGGATTGGCAGACGACCCAAGCGGCAGCCATCTACAAAAGTGGAAAGGTCTACACCGAAGGGGTTGGCAGTGGCCTGATCTTTCAAGATTACACAGGAACTCCTTTGAGCTACGGGTACTTCGTGACGGCTCCTTATGGGGACAGCGTGCCGATGGATGTGGATGCTCAGTTGAATACAAAGCCTGTGACGAAGTTTGGTGGATACGATCCCAAACTGGCGGGTACCAAACCATGGAGCAAGGAGATCGATATCGACTACCCGATCGGTCGATCGAAGATCACACCTCATGCCTACACCGATTCTTCCTCTTCAGCCACCTCGATGACGACCGGAGTCAAGTCGATCAACGGGACGGTCAATCTCGACGGCGACATGAAGGAAGCCGAAGCGATTGGTCGCTGGGCGCAGCGCACGCATGGTTTTAAAGCGGGAGCTGTTACGAGCGTTCCTATTTGCCACGCGACACCTGCAGCAGCCTATGCGGCGAACGTTAGTCGAAGCGACTATCAAGACATTTCCCGAGACCAACTCGGGCTCCCGAGCGTTTGGCGCAAGAACGCTCCCCATCCAGGGCTCGACGTATTGATCGGTTGCGGCTGGGGGGAAACGAGCAAGACCGGGACGGGGCAAGGAGCGAACTATGTTCCCGGAAATCGGTACTTGTCGGATATCGATCGAGAAACGATCGACATCAAGAATGGTGGACCATACCGAGTTGCGGAGCGAACGCCGGGTCGCGCTGGAAATGAAGTGCTCCGCGAAGGAGCCGCCTCCGCACGCGAGGGAAATCACCGATTCTTAGGATTCTTTGGTGCGCAAAATGGCCACTTGCCCTTTAGAA
>CAYMXM010000902.1:0-1589 GCA_964394065.1 uncultured Pirellula sp.
CCTAACACTTCTACCCCTCACCCCCGCCCCCTCTCCCCTAAAAGGGCGAGGGGAGCAGAGAAATTAAGCACAGCGTCGTCTAAACTGCCTAAACACCTCATTTGTGCTTGCCCCGGCAATATTCCCAGAGGAAAATGCGTCTCTCTCCCGTTCCGCAACCTCCCACCTTTTAAACCGGAAATCGAATCTCTTATGACTCTCTCCCCAAGCAACGAAACAGCTTCTAATCGCCGTTCCTTCATGAAGACCTCCACGGCCGCTGCAGCGACTGCGTCCATCGCATCGGCCAGCTTATCCCGCTCGGTGCACGCCGGGGAAGAGAACACGATTCGCGTAGCGCTGATCGGTTGTGGCGGGCGCGGCTCCGGCGCGGCGGCCAATGCTCTCTCGGTCAACAACGGCCCCATCGAGCTCTACGCGATGGCCGACGTCTTCGACTACAAGATGAAACAGTGCAAAGACAATCTCAGCCAACAATTCAAAGACAAGTACAACGTCGGAGACCGAACCTTTCTCTCTTTCGATGGTTACAAGCAGGCGATCGATACCCTTCGTCCTGGGGACATCGCGATCATGGCAACTCCCCCTGCCTTCCGATGGGTTCAGTTTGAGTACGCGATCTCTAAGGGAATCAACGTCTTTATGGAGAAGCCAGTCACGGTCGACGGCCCTGGTAGCTTGAAGATGCTCGAACTGGGAAAGAAGTCTGTTGAGAAGAATCTCAAAGTTGGTGTCGGGCTGATGTGCCGTCACTGCGATGCGCGAGGAGAACTCTATCGCCGAATCAAAGAGGGGCAGATTGGGGATATCCTCATGTTGCGAGCCTATCGCATGGCGGGTCCCACCGGTTCGGCCGCGACGACCAAGAAACCGGAAGGGATGAGTGAACTCCTTTATCAAATCAATCGCTTCCACGGATTCCTGTGGGCTAGCGGGGGCGCCTTTAGCGACTTCCTGATCCATAACATCGATGAGTGCTGTTGGATGAAGGATGCGTGGCCGATCAAAGCGTCCGCAACCGGAGGCCGCCACTATCGGGGAGAATGCGTCGATCAAAACTTCGACAGCTACTCGGTGGAGTACACCTTCGAGGATGGGACGAAGCTCCTCCTAAACGGAAGAACGGTTCCTGGCTGCCGCACCGAGTTTGCGAGCTACGCCCACGGTACCAAGGGGTCCGCAGTCATTTCAACCGCCTCCCACACCCCAGCGAAATGCAAGATCTACAGTGGTCAAAACCTCAACAAACGAAGCGAACTGACCTGGGAGTATCCGCAACCGGAAGCGAATCCGTATCAGCTCGAATGGGATCACCTCGTCGCTGCCATTCGAGATGACAAACCGTACAACGAAGTCGAGCGAGGAGTTCAAGCTTCGGTCGTAACGAGCATGGGGCGGATGGCTGCCCATACGGGACAGGAAGTGACTTATGAGGACATGCTGAATTGTTCTCATGAATTCGCACCCGGAATTGAGAACCTCACCTTCGACAGCCCAGCTCCACTGCAACAACTCGCAAACGGTCTCTACCCAGTTCCCCAACCAGGAATCGTTACCGATCAAGAATACGCGACGTAGTTGCTAGAGGC
>CAYMXM010000903.1:0-1585 GCA_964394065.1 uncultured Pirellula sp.
TCGGAGTATTCGTCGTCGTATCGAGACTTGTAGCCTGGGAGCTTAGCTCGTTCGAGTTCGAGCGCGTATTCTCCGATCACCGAACTCTGGATCTGATCGCGGCAGGTCTGGTTGATGGGGTGAGCGATGTCCGCATAGAGCTTGTTGGGGTTACCACCTTCGACCTCGCGAACGTCTTGCATCCCCCGTAACCGACTTCCACACTGACTGCAGAAGTGGCTTCGTAGATGGTTCTTGTTTCCGCATCGGCCGCATCGAGCCGTCATCTTCCTGCTCGGCATGGCAACGAAGGGGCCGTGGGTACCCTCGATGATCTTGAGATCTCGAACGACGAAGCAATTGTCGATGGTGATCGAACAAAAGGCACGGAGCCGGTCCTCCGATTCCTCCATTAACTTGATTCGTACCTCGGTAATTTCCATCGCCTCTCGCACTCCATGATCACTCACCCGTAAAGTCACTGGGTAAAGTCACACGCTCCTTCCCGTATCCCTCGCAATTGTTTGCGTAGGTCTTGGGAGGACCATGGTCGCGCCGCGTAGACGCGCACCTCATTTTGACTTTGCAACTCCGCAGCTATTCTCTCGGCTTGCTCGATACCCTTGCACAAGCAAAAACGAGACGAACCACTTCCGGACAAGGCTTGACCGAAATGATCATAACGATCAATCCACCTTCCCGCACGAGAAATCCACTCCGTGACCTCACTCGCTGGTATTTCTAGCGCATTGAATACTTCCGTGCCAACTCCCTCAATCGATCCATTCGCTAAAGCCTCCATCATTCGAGCCGGCGTACGAACATCACTCCCGTTCCTGCGGCTTTTCGAAAAAACCTCCGCTGTCCCGCAACCTACCGGTGGATGCACTATGACTAATGCTACCGCCTCAAGCTGGGCTGGCAAGGGTTCGATTCTCTCACCCCGCCCACTGCATCGCGCGATCCATCCCCCCGATTCGTTGCGCCCCTCGAGAAAAAAGTTGATGTCGCTTCCAAGTTCCCCGGCGCACTCCAAGGCATCCTCCCAATGGCGTTCCTCTCCCCAAGCGGCTAGCACGAGAGCTAAAGCAGCAGCCCCGTCGGCGCTCCCACCTCCGAGACCTGCCATCGAAGGTATCCTTTTGTGGAGATGGAGTTTCCCACCTTTCCCGGGAATTCCCATCCGTTGGGTGAGGAGTCTCGCCGCGCGAAGGACTAAGTTCCTCCCGTCGCTGGGGACCTCCCAAGCAGGGTCCGCCTCATGGAACCGAACGGGGGCTTCATAGGTTACGGATAGTTCCCACTTCTCCTCGTCCCAAGGATAGAACGTGAGTTCATCCGGCAAAGAAACCGCCAACATCAAGGTATCAAGATCGTGATATCCGTCAGGGCGTTTTCCCAAGACCTCTAGGAACAAGTTCACCTTGCAAGGAACCGTCGCTCGGTACCCTCGTTCAACGCGTTGAAGTTTCATGGTAGGGGTGAGGTCTGAGGGGTGGCCATTATGCTTTTTTCGAGAACGCCAATTTCGTTCTCACTGTGTGATTTGTTCGTGGCCCGGGCGTCTCGCCCGGAGGAGCCTTCACAACTCCGGGCGAGACGCCCG
>CAYMXM010000904.1:0-1580 GCA_964394065.1 uncultured Pirellula sp.
TAATTGGCAGTCCTTCCCCACGGGAGCTTCCTTGCTCCAAAATCGCAGAGTCCCCTGCTTCATAGCGTTTGGAAGGGGATTGGGTCAAGATGGGATGGGACGCGAAGCGTCCCGCAATCACAACCCGTGGCGTTAGCGAGGGATAGCGTCGCGAGTGAACGTGGCCCTTGTCGGGAATAATCGAGCGCCGGGCGGCACACCCTGAGGCACGAAGGGCGTGCTGTGAGACTTGGGATGGATGCCCGGTTGCCAGCGCTGTCCCTCGCTTACGCCACGGGTTGTGATTGGTAGGACGCTTCGCGTCCTACCCCTTAACACCGATGCGTCAGGCCAGGCTGGGGGGGACTGACTCCAGCCCCTCTCCCCTATTTCTCCTTCAGTGCCTCGGCGAACTCTTTGATGGCTGGAGCGATCGCTTCGTGCAACTCTTCAGGTAAACCAGTTTTTGTTACCATGCGGGTCATCACCCGCTCCAACGATTCCCGAGAGGTAATGATGCTCCCTGGCAGGACGAGATTCAATAACTTTAATTGCTGATCGCGGTTCAAAACTCGAAGGTATTCCGCCGCCTTGTTTGTTGCGTACGTGAATTCTTCTACGCTTCTCTTCTTCTGATCGCTCGGGTTAATGGCCTCTAGATCCCCAGCCAACCGAGCAAATGTCTCCGTTTGCTGGGACTGAAAAACCTGATCGATTTCGGCTCTTTTCTCTTCGTCCACATTGATGAAATCATGTAGCCACGGATCAAGCATCATCAACATACCTCCATTATACCCCGCGAGGAAAACGCGGTTCCGTTCTTGAGGATCCAGCAATTCCTCCGTCGCTTGAAAGTAGGCCTTCCCGCGCTCACGGGAGTTGGCAATATAGGCGCGAGCGACCTTCTCCTTTTCCTGTTTTGTCGAAGCGTCTGCAATGTCTTTTCTGAATTGTTGGTGCAGCTTGCTACTTTCCTCTTGGGCTTCCGTAGTCAACGCTTTGAATTTCTCCCATTCCAGGATACTCCCAACGTCGAGCTTCGCGTTCATTGGGTTGGTTCCCTCGATTCGCGTAACATCTACTCCCGGTCTCCACAAGAATGAAGTTACGTGTTCTATATAAAGCTCATTCCACCGTTCGCGATCGCTTTGGACGGGCAACATACAAGCAAACGCAATCATCCACACCGTGGCTAAGTTCATAACAGGGCTCTCCTTGAGTTTGGATCAGATCATAGAAACCGGGTCTTTTAATTCCCCAACGTCTATCGGTGTTATTTTTAACGTAATCGGTTCGCAATGAAAACTGAATTCGCGTACTTTTCCGGGAACTGAGTAGCTTCTGGAAATCCTCGCAAGGAGATTTTGATGGTTTTTATCTCTGGATGCTTTTCCGTCTGATCGGGGCTCGCCCCGGCGGACGCCGCTTTGGCGTCCTAAAACGCGCCGCGCTTTTAGATCTCCGCTCCCCTCGCCCCTTTTAGGGGAGAGGGGCTGGGGGTGAGGGGTAGAAGTGTTAGTAACAAAGGCCGCTCCTACTGGCTAGCGCACCGATCCTGGCTTCCACCGAATGAATTCGGTGGGGAGCGGAAGAGGCTTTCT
>CAYMXM010000905.1:0-1573 GCA_964394065.1 uncultured Pirellula sp.
GCTGGAAGAGGGAGAGGACTTTCGGCTGGCTCTGATTCGGTCGTGGTGTTTTTTTGCGCGCTGGGGCCTTGTTTGAACCACGGAGCTGAGTGAGGGGAACCACGGATATCACTGATAGCTCGGATGGATAAATCAGGCTTGAGGGGTGAGGCTTGAGACTTGAGGAAGAAGGGATTGCCATTTAACCGCTGAGGGCGCGGAGGTTCGCAGAGTTAAAACCGGTGTAGATAGGTATCCGCTCCCCCCCACCCAGACGACAGCTACGGGCTCATCCATTACCATTAAGGACGCGTCGGGCCTACGAGTATCTCTCGTGTTATGTTGCGTCTCTCTTGGAAGATTGGGTTGTAAGAATGCGAAACCTGATTTTGTTTTGCCTAGCTTTTCTTTTCCTATCCTCCAAAGGCATACCGGATCGCGTCCTAGCTCAAACGGATGCGGATGCGATTCCTGGCAAAGCGTCTAAGACAGACGATAAGATGCCGTTGATGAAAAAGGCGACTCCTGAGCAGGAATCCAAGATTCGAGGATTGATCGAGCAATTGGTTTTTCCTGATGGGGAAGACGGAGTCGAGAAACAACGTCAGAAATTCAAAACTTGCCAAGATGCCTTCAATGAGCTCTTGCAAATGAAAGCGCTCGCTATTCCATTTCTTCTTGAGCATCTCGATGATAAACGAGGGTCCATAAACTTTCGCAACCACCACTTAGGCCATTCTGTCGGCGACGCCTGCTTCTGGAACATTTACTATCAACTTCAAGATCGACCGAAGGGGTATTCCAGCTACGGTTACAGTCGCAAAGGTCGAGATGGCGCGGATCACCCTAAGCCATATTGGGAAGGAACTCCGTTTGGTGGCATCGGAGGGTTAAAGAAGTGGGTGGAAGAGAACCAACATCTCAACTACGTGGAAGCCCAAATCAAGTGCTTGCAATGGTTACTTGATCGAGAAAAAAAGATTGGGGCACCGGATGCTGATAGTTACCTTCTGAATATTCTCCCCTTGGAGATTCAAATTCTGGAACGACGTTTTGAAAACGGTGAAGATGTCGCAAGCGAACTGGAAAAATTGAAGCGAATCCGCGACAACAAGCTAAAAGATCAAATCCCCAAAGGAACTGTCCCGAAATAATTTCCGTGTTTCGAAGGGGGCGTAGTCGTAGGGTGTGTGAAGTGGCCGCTTCTTCCTGCTCAGATCGAGCTGACGAGTCAATCATCGCTTCTATTGCAATTACCTTTCGCACCCAAAGCGGCCATGGAACACACCGGGAGTGTAGTTGGCAGCTTAAACTCGGCTATTGTTCCTAACACTCCTACCCCTCACCCCCGGCCCCTCTCCCCGAAGCGGGGCGAGGGGAGCAGAGTTCTAAAGCGCGAAGCATGCCAAGACTAAAAACACGGAACTTATTTCGGGACAGCTCCTAACTTGAGCGCGAATAGATCAGGCAGGAATAAGCACCCATGCTAATTTCTGCTGATTGGGAGAAACCGTCGTAGGGGATCTCCTCGGTTTCGATACCGGTCGCTTCGGTTCCATCTAGCTCCTCTCCATAGACCTCCGCGTCTCCGTTG
>CAYMXM010000906.1:0-1572 GCA_964394065.1 uncultured Pirellula sp.
AACCACGAATCGAACGAATCTTACGAATAGGCTTGAGGGGTGAGGCTTGAGGAAGAAGAAGGCGGGGAAATGGTTCTTGTCCGGATGGGGCTCGGCCCCGTCGGACACTGCTTTGACGCCCTTAAACGCGCCGCGTTTTTAGTTTTCCGCTCCCCTCGCCCCTTTTAGGGGAGAGGGGCTGGGGGTGAGGGGTTGAAGTGTCAGAAAGAATGGCCCAGTTTCACTCACCCTATTTTCGTTTGGACCGAACAAACCAAATTGCTATCCCAAGCCCTATCAGTACCCCGAGCAGAGGAATTGTCCAAGTTCCAGATCGGGCTGCTCTCCCTGACTGAACATCGCGGATCGCTTCATCCAGAGTCTTACCACCCCCCGGCATGTAAAAGGTGTGTTGAGCCCCTTCAGGAGCTTCGAAATTACTCACGATGGTTCCTGGGCGAAACTCTAATGTGAACAACTCGTCAGGAACGTTGTTGACGCTGATCTCGGAAACTTCGTAAATCCAGGTTCCAACTGGCTGTGCTTGTTGATCCTCAGGTAGGCCTGCAGAAAGCTCCGCAAAGCGATCGGCTGCAGACTTCTTAGGAAACCATGTTTTATCGGCCAACTCTACGAAGTCGCTGTTGAGAGTCCTCCACATGGGAATGGTGGTGTCGGGAAAATAAACCACCAATTGCCTTGGGGCGTATCCCAGATCGGGATCGCACCAACAAGCCACCTTGATCTCGCCGAATTCTTTCGGTTGTGCTCGGTTCACATAATCAATGACATCGCATGGATGACCGTCGATCGATTCCATGTCAGGCCTGAGGGTGGCCGCGCCTGACCGAATAAACGAATCCAAGCTTCGCTTTCTACCGTTGATAATATCGGGGGGAGATTTAAGCACCTTCCCCAAGTACCTATCACTGTATAAACCTGAATCATCGGAAACGGGCGGTATCCCGACAGAGGCGTTTTCCCCACCTCCATGTTTCGTTAAGTAACGGCGCCCATCGTAGGCGAATATGCGGTTTGCTGGAGTTGATATCGTTCCAGACCCGTCGAGCTTTTGCAGGACGGTCGATGCGTCGTTATCGTTGTTGGTCAATCGTGTACTGGCGTACCTTTTCTTTCCCTTATACGCAAACTCAAGCACTTCCCTTCCTTGCTTTATGCTCCACCCGGTGTACTTCGCGACCTCTTTTGGAGGAAGATGGTGGATGCTCTCTGTCGAGAACTTCACGTAAAAACTCTCGATTAGAATCGCCTGAGCCTCGTAGACGTCGGCGATGTGATTCAGTTTGTCCCCTTGGTGAGCGAACGCGAACGCCTTAGGGCCGAACATGGGAACGAGTATCAAGGCAAGGAAGATTGCACGAGTCGACATCTGATTTACTTCTTTCCTTCTTGGTGGGCGCATTGATTTTTTCTGCAAGGAGACGCGAATGTATTGACACAAACACGATGCGACTCCAGGAGGGATTTATTTAACAAAGATCCTGTTTTGAGAATTTTTTTGCTTTAGAGGGCAAGGGTGGGCTGGCCTGATGAAAAGAAATTTTCCCTGGTTTTAAACTCCCCGAAGGCTCA
>CAYMXM010000907.1:0-1572 GCA_964394065.1 uncultured Pirellula sp.
ACGAAAAAAGGGGGGAAGGCAATGCGACGCTCCTGCACAAACTTGCTCAATGTCAGTTCGCTCAGCACAGTTTTTTCTCTGCACCCCTTGAGACATCGCAACTGTGCTTTCATTGGAATGGGGAGGAACTCGGCCATTGTTTCTGATACTCCTACCCCTCACCCCCGGCCCCTCTCCCCGAAGCGGGGCGAGGGGAGCAGAGGTCTAAAGCGCGCGGGCTAGGACGCCAAAGCAGCGTCCGACGAGGGCAAGCCCCGTCGGACAAAATCCGATTTCCCAGGAAAAACGCCTCATGGCGTTGCCAAGAATCACTGGGAGCGGATAACTAGTACGTTATGATCTTCCCAAAGTCCAAAGTCCAAAGTCCAAAGCCTTAGAGATGCCATCGCGATGAAGGGTGACATTGTTTTAGCCGTAGACCTCGGTGCGTCGAGCGGCCGAGTTCTCGCAGCAGAAATTTTCAACGATCGAATCGAACTGCACGATGTTCTTCGATTCGAGAACAGCCCTGTCCATGTCGGGAGGAGGCTTCATTGGGACCTCGTCGGCTTATGGAATCATGTCGAACGAGGGCTTCAGATCGCAGCCCAGCAATACGGGGATCGGATCCGAAGCGTCGGTGTCGACACCTGGGGAGTCGACTACGTCCTTCTCGACCGAAATGACGACCTCCTCGGCCCAGCGTTCTGCTACCGAGACTCCCGCACGAACGGACTCCTTCCGCAAGCGTTTGAGAAACTCTCCCGACGGGAGATCTTTCAGAACAGCGGCCTTCAGTTCATGGAGATCAACACCCTCTATCAACTCTGGAGCATGCGTGTCGAAAACTCGCCTCAACTCGACATCGCGGAACACTTCCTGATGATTCCCGACTTTTTTCACTGGCAACTCTCTGGCCAGAAAGTAAACGAAGCGACCAACGGGAGTACGACGCAATGCTTAGATCCGAGGACGGGTGACTGGTCGGACAAGATTCTCGATACCTTCCAAATCCCACGCCATCTTTTCCAGAAGCCCGTGCAGCCGGGAACGAAACTCGGGAGCGTTGTTCCCAAGTTGCGACAGAGGACCGGATTGCACGAAGAGTGCCAAGTCATCGTGCCGGCAACGCATGACACCGGCTCCGCAGTCTTAGCGGTCCCCGCGGAGGGCTTCGCCGCAGAAGCCCCGAATTGGTGTTACATCAGTTCGGGGACTTGGTCCCTCATGGGAGTGGAATTGGCAACTCCAGTTCTGACCGACCGATGTTTGGAGTTGAACTTCACCAATGAAGGTGGAGCACATGGATCGGTTCGACTCCTCAAGAACATCGCAGGTCTTTGGCCGTTTCAGCAACTTCGCGCCTCCTGGCAGCGTCGAGGGAAGGACTATCCCTGGGCGACTTTGACAGCCATGGCTGCCGACGCCCCCTCTCTCAGAACCTTCATCGATTTAGAGCATCCGATGTTCGTCGCCCCCGAGGATATGCTCGACGCCGTGGAAAGATACCTTCGTGGGTCGGGGCAATCGATGCCTGACGAAGCGGGGCTCGCACGAGCGGCTCTCGAAAGCCTTGCGCTTCGTTATAGAACC
>CAYMXM010000908.1:0-1571 GCA_964394065.1 uncultured Pirellula sp.
CGCCCCCTTTGGGGGAGAAGGGCTGGGGATGAGGGGGCTGCGGCTTAGTAAACAATGGCACAGTTGGATCTCGCCCCTACCCCTCACCCCGAAGAGGTCGTCCTACTTTTAAGTCGTTATTTGAGCATGCTTTGCGAAAAACAGATTTGGCTAGACCAATGATTTTGCTGGCATTGAAAGCGCCTTCAGTTTTGCTAGCTATTCCCCTTTAAGGAAACGGCTCAATATTGGAATCGTAAACCCTTGAAAAACATAGACTTAAAAGCAGGACGACCTCCGAAGCGGGGCGAGGGGAGGTGAACTCTAAAGCGCGACGCGGGCTAGGGCGCCAAAGCGGTCTCCGACGGGGACGAGCCCCGGTCGGACAAGAAGCGAATTAGAGCCGGAACACCCGCGTCCACTTCACACACCCTACGACTACAGACTTATTTTTAGGTGGGAACCTTGAGACTACTTATCACCGGTGCGACGGGCTTATTGGGGAATAACATCGCACGGCTTGCGATCGCAAAGGGGTTTGACGTTACCACTTTGTCCCGTGCGAAGCCCGATCACCCAGCCATCAGAGACCTTCCCGTTCGACACGTTCAATCCGATCTCAACGATCCACGTCTTCTGGAACGACTCGAACAGGTCGAAGTGGATTGCGTGATCCATTCCGCCGCATTGGTTCATATCGGCTGGACGCGTGTTGAAGATTCCTTGAAGGTGAACGAGCAAGGGACGTTAGACATCGTACGATGGGCCAGCCAGCGCGGAACACGCGGAGTTCACATATCGACGGTGAACGTGCTACCGGTTGGGGAAGCAGATCGAATCATTCGAGAGGATAGCCTCGGAGACGGGCAATTACCCTCGGCTTATGTTCTTTCCAAACGAGCCGCGCAAAAGGTTGTCGACCAAGCGATCGAAGAAGGGGCCGATTGGTATAGCGTCTATCCTGGGTTCATGTTGGGTCCCTACGATTGGCAATTGAGCAGTGGCAAGATGATTCAACCCCTGCAACGCTTTATGCCTTGGGCCCCTGCAGGAGGATGCTCGGTGTGTGACCCACGGGATGTCGGTGCTGCGATCTTGAAGATTGCCGAGGAGGGGGCTCGCGATAGAAATTACATCCTTGCTGGAGACAACGTTACCTATCTCACCCTCTGGACCGAGATCGCAAAAGCCCTTGGAACACGTCCCCCAATCTTGGCGATGCGAATGCCGGCGAAAGTGATATCCCAGGTTGCAGCCGACGTCATCAACACCGTTCGCCGAGTCGAAGGAACCTTCAACAGCGCAGCGATCGAAATGGGACAGCAATTCCATTACTACAACTCTGATCGCGCGTTCAAACAACTGGGGTATCGAACTCGTGACATCCAAGAGTCAATCCACGACGCCGTAGAGTGGCTCGCGAACCAAGGGCAGTTGGAGAAGTATCGGAAGAGGCTTAAGGTGTAGGGTGGCTTGACGTATGGGTGCGAAGATAAGGTGTTTGGGTTGTTTGGCCGACGCGTAAGCGAGGCCCGACAATCACAACCCGTGGCGTAAGCGAGGGACAGCGTCGCGAGTGCACGTAGACCTTG
>CAYMXM010000909.1:0-1568 GCA_964394065.1 uncultured Pirellula sp.
CCTAATCCCAATTCGAATTCGAAGACCTTCCCTGTTTCTTCTGGCTCTGAATCCGTTTCCCTTCGAGCCGCCGCTTCTTTGAGCCCAGAGTCGGGCGAGTCGGTTTGCGAGGCTTCGGAGGATGCATCGCTTCGAGAATCAAATTTCGCAACCGATCTTTGCAAGCATTGATATTCCCCAATTGATCCCGATGCACCTGGCTCGTGATCTGAAGTACCCCATCCTCGCTGATACGGCTCGCCGCCAACACTCGCAACCTTTGCAGCGTGGCAGGGTGCAAGGCGGTGGTCGAATTCAAATCCCACTGGAGGGTCGCTTTCGAGTTCACCTTGTTGACGTTCTGACCCCCAGGTCCTCCGCTCCGCGCAAAGAGGAAGGTGAATTCGTTGGCGGGAATCACCACCTGTCCATGGATGACGATGTCCTCCATCGCAGTACCTATTCTTTTCTTTCGTGTTATAGCTAAGGAACTTAATGAATTCCGTTCTACATTGGGGGATCTTTTTTCTGAGCGACGATCAGTCGTTTGTGGCCGGCGAGATCTTTGACGATGTTGATGTGTTCCCAGTATCCGGATTGTTCGAGCATGGAGGCGACGTCGTCGGCAATCATCGGCGAAAACTCGCAAAGAAACCATCCGTTGGGACGTAATTTATTGACGGCTTGCTCGGCAAGTGGAGCGATCAGCTCGGTACCTTTCGAACCGCTGACGAGGGCAAGCTTCGGCTCGTGGTTTCGCACCGATTTGTGGAGTGTTTCATATTCCGATTCAGAAACGTAGGGAGGATTCGATACGACAAAGTCGAGGGACCCATCCTCGATAGATGCAAGGAGATTTCCTTCCGTCGGAGTCACGCGATCGGAAAGATCGTGGGATTCGATGTTCTTCTTGGCAATCGCTAGCGCTGCAGGGGAAATATCGATCGCAATGACGTTCGCATTCTTGATGTTCTTCGCGATGCTGACCGCAACGCACCCACTTCCGGTGCAGACATCTGCGATATCGATCGTTCGAGAAGGATCCTCTTTGCAGAACTCTTTAGCGCGATCCAAACATTCGATGACGAGATGTTCGGTCTCTCCTCGCGGGATGAGGCAATCCTTGGTCACGTGGAAGTTGAGGGAGTAGAACTCCTTTTTGCCGACTAGATAGGCGACCGGTTCTCCCGCGGCTCGACGTTTGACCAGCTCTCGAAAGCGAGCTTTGATCTCTTCGGAAGCCTCTTCGGCAAAAGCGGTGTAGAGCTCGATCCTCTGACATTGGCGAGCTTCCGCTAAAAGGACTTCGGCATCAAGACGTGGCGAGGTAGATCCGGTCTTTCGCAAATGCTCCGTCGTCCATTGGAGCAATCGCAAGATGGTCCATGGCTCAGGGGTTGCCGATGCAGCACTAGCTCCGTTCCCGTCGGTCATAAGACAATACACTTAGTTAAAGGTGGAAGCAGGGAGGCTGATCAAAAGACTTTAGACCTTAGGCTTTGGACTTTAGGAAGAGCATAACTCTCCTAAGATGTCCGCTCCCCTCGCCCCTTTTAGGGGAGAGGGGCTGGGGGTGAGGGGTTGAAGTG
>CAYMXM010000910.1:0-1565 GCA_964394065.1 uncultured Pirellula sp.
GCACGAAAAAAAGGGGGAAGGCAATGCGACGCTCCTGCACAAACTTGCTCAATGTATTCGCTCAGCAAAGTTTTTTTCTCTGCGCCCCTGCGACTTGGCAGCTGTGTGTTCATTGGAATGGGGAGGAACTCGGCCGATGTTTCTAACACTCCTACCCCTCACCCCCGGCCCCTCTCCCCGAAGCGGGGCGAGGGGAGCAGATTCTTAATGCGCAGCGCCTGCTAGGGCGCCAAAGCGGTGTCCGACGGGGACGAGCCCCGGTCGGACAACCCCGTTGCTTTAGTTCCACCCGCATCTTTGCACTATCCTGCTATACGAGGCCGAATGCCTTTTCCATTTGTTTTCGAACGGTGGTCAATCGATCGAGTCCACCACCTTTCACTTCGGCGGTGGCCCAGCCGTTGAAGTTGATTTCCTTGAGGCCCTTTTGAACTTCTGCCCAGGGAAGATCATCTTCTTCCGATGTGATGTCGGTGAACTTGTTTTGCGCTCGGCTGAAACCTTTAACGTCCAGTTTCACGGCTCGGTGCCCGAAGGTTCGGAGCCATTCTCGAGGTTGACCATACTTCCAGTGGTTGCCGATGTCGTAGTACATCCCCACCCACCGGCTGTTGAAGCTATCTACGAACTTCGCGTAGCGATCTGCGGATTGTTCGGGTGGCTTGTCGTGATCGTAGTGAATCTTGTTCCAAACGTTCTCGATCAAAATAGGTTGCCCTAAGGAGGCTGCTAGGGGGAGGAGCTTTCGAATCGATTCGCTCACTCGTTCGTCGCATTCTTCGACGGTCCCCTCGTCCCCTTTCCCGGTTACGATCAAGACTCCAGAGCCACCGATCGCATGGGCCATCCGGAGGCAATGGGAGATATTCGCGATCCCTTTGGCACGCACCGCCGGATCGGAATGGGTTAGCGTGTCCTGCCAGTGGGCGTGGTTGATTGCATTGTGGCAATAAACTCCTGATTCCTGGACAGCCGATCGAGCTTCCTCGATGGTGAAGTTCCCTGCCTCATCCAAATCAACGCCGTCGAAGCCTGCATCCGCGGCCATCTTGAGGCGTTCGGCAAGCGTTAGCTTCTTCCCGTCGGCTTCTTTTGCGATCATCGTGAGCTTGCACGAGATCAGGATAGGCTTTCCTTCGGGAGGAGAGATCAACTTCGGAAGTTCTGCAGGAGCGGCGGCTCGCAACGGCACAGCGGAAAGTGTTGCTGCGGTTGCTACCGCACCGACAAAGGTTCTGCGCGCCATGCGATGCGAGGCAAGGGCACTGGGAGCTGGGTCCGGTTGTCTGTTCATGATTTCTTCCTGGCTTGTGGGAAAGCTACAGCAAAGGGCAACTTCAACGGGGAGACTGGGGGAATGAGACCGACGATAGGAACTGTTATACCAGCCTGGGCAACCATGAAGCAACTCGCTGCGGAGCATAAGGGAGGCTCAAAAATCACAAACCCGTGGCGTAAGCGAGGGACAGCGTCGCGAGTGCACGTAGCCCTTGTCGGGAATATCTCAAGTGCCGGGTGGCACGTCCCTGAGGCACGAAGGGCGTGCTGTGGGACCTTGGGTTGGA
>CAYMXM010000911.1:0-1564 GCA_964394065.1 uncultured Pirellula sp.
CCTCACCCCCAGCCCCTCTCCCCTAAAAGGGGCGAGGGGAGCAGATATCTTAAACTATTTCGGTTTTAACTCTGCGTCCCTCCGGTTAAATGGAATACCGGCTCACCGTTCGGGTAGGGGCTTTGAATGGAGGCGTTTTTTAACGGAATGAATTCCGTTCTACGTTAGGGCTCGACGAACTCGAGGTCGAATGTTTCGGCGACCGGTTGGTTCGTGACTTTGCCGTTGTAGATGTTGAGCGATTCTCGCAACGGCTTGGACGACTTGGCCCCCCATTCGATCCCCTTGTCAGCCAACGCGCAGACCCATGGAAGGGTCACGTTGCAAAGTGCGAAGGTACTCGTTCTACCTACGGCACCCGGCATATTCGTTACGCAATAGTGGAGCACGTCATCCACCATGTAAGTCGGTTGCTGGTGGGTCGTAGGACGGCTCGTTTCGATACAGCCTCCTTGATCGATTGCGACATCGATGATCACGCTCCCAGGCTTCATGATTTTGAGGTCTTCCCTTCGAACCAAGTGAGGGGCCTTTGCTCCTGGAATCAACACGGCTCCGATCACCAAATCGGCAAGCTTCAACTCTTCGCGGATCGTGTGACGATCGCTGAAGAGAGTGTTGACGTTTGGAGGAGTGACATCATCCAGATAGCGAAGCCGGTCGAGATTGACATCGAGAATGGTCACATCGGCTTGAAATCCTGCCGCGATTCTTGCTGCGTTCGCACCGACGACCCCTCCTCCGAGGATCGTGATGTGGGCTGGGGCGACACCGGGAACTCCCCCGAGCAAGATGCCTCGCCCCATCTGAGGACGTTCTAGGTACTTGGCTCCTTCCTGAATACTCATCCGTCCCGCAACTTCACTCATCGGAGTCAGCAAGGAGAGACGCCCTTGCGAGTCCCGCAGGGTCTCGTAAGCAAAGCAGTTCGACTTCGACCGCAACATCGCTTCGGTCAGTGCGAGGTCGGCTGCAAAGTGGAAGTAGGTGAACAAGGTTTGTCCTTCTCGAACAAGCCCCCATTCTTCGGGCATCGGCTCTTTAACTTTGACGATGAGTTCCCCCTTTTGGAAGACCTCTTCCCCTGTCGCCACTAGCTCAGCCCCTGCCTGCAGGTAAGCGTGGTCCGCAAGACCAGAGCCGAGCCCTGCTCCAGCTTGCACGACGACCTTGTGGCCACGGCTGACGAGTTCTTCCACTCCGACGGGAAGCATCGCAACACGGTATTCGTCCGACTTAACTTCTTTGGGAACCCCAATGATCATACCAACTCAAACCTATTCCAAGAGAACCATCGATGATCGCGGAAAAGCCGAAGAGGTGCTCCTCCAAACTTGCAAGCGCCAACTTGCGAGCGCAGATGAAGATCATACCTGGAAATTCGTTTTTGCGAACCATCACAACCCGACGCGTTAGCGAGGGATAGCGTTGCGAGTGCACGTAGCCCTTGTCGGGAATATCTCAGGCGTTGGGTGGCACGTCCCTGAGGCACGAAGGGCGTGCTGTGAAACCTGGGATGGATACCTGGTTGCCAGCGCTGTCCCTCGCTTACGCCACGGGTTGT
>CAYMXM010000912.1:0-1563 GCA_964394065.1 uncultured Pirellula sp.
CCCTCGCCCCGCTTCGGGGAGAGGGGCTGGGGGTGAGGGGTAGAAGTGCTAGAAATAATAGCCAAGTTCGCTTTCCCGTTCGGAATAGAAATAGCTCCTGGGGCGTTACCTCGGTTAGGACGCCAAAGCGGCGTCCGGTGGGGGCAAGCCCCATCCGGACGGTGGTGTATTGTGGGGAGACGAGCTAGGACGCCAAAGCGGTGTCCGACGGGGACGAGCCCCATTCGGACAAAAAATACCAATTTTCCTGCGGAAAAATGCTTCGCTGCGTTGCCCTGCGGTGAGGGGTACATTCGGAAGAATTCACTAAGGATATGAAATATGGATCGCCTTAAAGCCATCGCAGACGGTCAGACCGTGGAGTCGGTGGTTCATGAAGATGTACTCGCTGCCGAACCGGTTTTGAAGGTTCAGAACTTCAATCTGTTTTATGGTCGCAAACAGGCCTTGCACAACATCAACATGCCGGTCGCGAAGGGGCAGGTAACGGCGTTGATCGGTCCAAGTGGATGTGGTAAGTCTACTTTGCTGCGCAGCGTTAATCGGATGAATGATTTGATCGATTCAGTTCGGATCGAAGGAGACATGCTCCTTGGAGAAGATTCCATCTTTGCACCAGGGGTTGATGTGATCCAGCTGCGGAAGCGGATGGGAATGGTGTTTCAGAAACCGAATCCGTTTCCGATGAGCATTTTTGAAAACGTCGTCTATCCCCTTCGCATCGACGGAGTCCGGGATCGGACTCGACTGATGGAGGTTTGTGAAAATTCGTTGCGTGGTGCGGCTCTTTGGGAAGAAGTAAAAGACCGGCTTCACGACAGCGGGTTGGGACTTTCGGGGGGGCAACAGCAACGGCTCTGCATTGCGAGAGCGATTGCGAGCGATCCCGAGGTGTTGCTTCTAGATGAACCTTGTTCAGCCCTCGACCCGATTGCGACGGGGAAGATCGAGGACTTGATCGATGGGTTGAAAGGGAACTATTCCATCCTGATCGTCACGCACAACATGCAGCAAGCATCCCGGGTGAGCAACTACACCGCCTTCATGTACCTGGGTCGTCTCGTCGAACTCGGTCGAACCTCCACGATCTTCACCAAGCCCCGCCTCCACGAGACTGAGGATTACATCACCGGCCGGTTTGGGTAGTGAAGATTCGAAGAGCAAATCCAAAGAATGGAGACCGGAGCTCGCCCCCGTCGGACACCGCTTTAGCGCCCTTGTACGCACCGCGCTTTTAGACATCTGCTCCCCTCGCCCCTTTTAGGGGAGAGGGGGCGGGGGTGAGGGGTAGAAGTGCTAGTAACATCGGCCAAGTCGGCGGCTCCCAACCCGTGCCACCTTGGGGCCAGCCCCCACCCCCCAGCCTAGCCTGACGCATCGGAAGCAAGCTGGGGCAACTAGGTGGAATTGTCGAATTTAAAACGGTCACGTTTTTGGTAGCCCCGGTAGGGGCGTCTCGAACTTAGGCGTGGGCCTTGGCCCACGCTATCCCCGCCCGAGATATCTTGAGCCCCGGTAGGGGCGGAACAAAAGGAAACGCAGGTTTGTCCCGCCCCTACCGGG
>CAYMXM010000913.1:0-1561 GCA_964394065.1 uncultured Pirellula sp.
ACCCCTCACCCCCAGCCCCTCTCCCCGAAGCGGGGCGAGGGGAGCGGATATCTTACAAAGCCAAAACCCCTACCCACCCAACGTATGAATTCTGGAAACACAGAGGCACAGAGTAACACAGAGAGTTTCGGATTCTCACGGATTTTCCTAAACTCTGTGTTCTCTGTGCCTCTGTGTTTCAAAATAACGCAACTTCAAAACCTGCGTGCCGGGTTCATATTGTGCGTGCTCCTCCTCCTCTCCCTTCCCCACTCCGCGTTATCCCAAGAAATCCGAACCAATGAGTTCGGGCAATCGGTCTTGCAAGCCCACAACATGGTCTTGATCACCGATCTACCGATCGACGAGGAGTTGAAAAGATGGCCGATCTATCTGGACCAAGCGCTCGAGCAGTGGCGTGAGGTATTCGCTCCTCCGTCCTCTCGATTGACCGACATCAAGCCGAACATTTATCTGATCGGAGATAAGAAACGCTGGGAGTCGTTGGGGCTTTTGGAGAAGGTCCCGACGTTGGAGGACGGCTATCAATACAGGGACGATCTATATATCGTGGAGCAGCCGACTCCGTACTACCGTCGACTCCTCTTTCTCCATGAAGCGACCCACTGGATCATGTATCGATGGCAAGGTGGAGGAGGATCCCCTTGGTTGATGGAGGGGATGGCGGATCATCTGGGAACACATCAACTGCGCGAGGGACGCGTCCATCTCGGCCATATCCCCCAAAGCCCCCTCGACACTCCTGGCTGGGGACGATTCCGTTTGATCCAAGAATCGATCGTGCAACGGAGGACGCCGACTCTCCATGAGATCGTTTTGTTCCCGGATATGAAAACCGATCGAATGCCTCGCTACGCTTGGAGTTGGGCCGCATGCACGTTTCTGATGACCCATCCAGAAACGAAAGAGGATTTTCGAGCCCTCTATCGGGGGCGACTCGACTACAGTTTGGAGTCTTCAAAACAGTTTTACCGATCGATGGAGAGTCGATGGCAAGGACTCAATCTTCAATGGCGAGCCTTCGTCGATGAAATGGGTTTTGGGATGGATCCCGAGCGTACCGCCTTGCTTCTCGAAAAACCTGAGGTTGAACCGAGCAAGCCGGAGAATGTGAATCGGATTGAAATTCGCGCGGATCGAGGTTGGCAGATCGCGTTGGGGCCACTGAGGCCTGGAACCCGTTTGACGCTCGAAGCGTCAGGACGAGTCATCGTGCGAAAAGCCCCACCAGGGGGAGAGGCTGGAGGAAAGAACATGCCTTGGGAATCGGAGCCCCAAGGGATCACGGTGGAGTACCACGGAGGGTCTCCCCTTGGAGCCCTCATCGGAGCTTGGGGAACAACTCAAACCGAGCAACCCTCCTTACCCTTCGACCGATTCCGAGTCGGTCGAGGTCTTGAACTAACTTCACCATCGGAGGAGGCTTATCTGTTGTTGCGAGTCAATGAACACTCCCAAGGGTTGCACGATAACGAGGGAGGGTATGAAGTGAGATGGTAACGGGGCAAGGTGCATTAGATCTCCGCTCCCCTCGCCCCTTTTAGGGGAGAGGGGCCGGGGG
>CAYMXM010000914.1:0-1556 GCA_964394065.1 uncultured Pirellula sp.
GCAGGACTTCCAAGACCCACGATCGATCTGTGGCAGGAGATCAATGCCAAGGTGAGTCGCTTCGTCGACGTCCTCCCCAACGGTCCTCAGTACCATCCGACCGTTCGACTTTTTATGGCGGGAGGAGTACCGGAGATCATGTGGCATCTGCGCGAGTTGGGGATCGCCAAGTGCGAAGCCAAAACGGTCTCTGGACATTCATGGAACGAGATCTTGGATGCTTGGGAGAAGAGCCCTCGCCGCGAAGCGTGCCGCCAAGCCCTTCGCGACCGAGACGGCGTCGATCCCGACGAAGTGATTCTGCCACCAGCGCAAGCGAAGAAGCTTGGGCTAACCAGCACGATCTGCTTTCCGCGCGGGAACATTTGTCCCGATGGTTCCGTGATCAAATCGACTGCGATCGATCCGTCGGTCATCGACGCTGATGGTGTCTACAGAAAGACCGGCCCGGCACGTGTCTTCACGAGCGAGAAAGAGGCGGTCGCAGCGGCCAAAGGAAACCATGCGGTCCCCCTTCAAGCGGGAGACATCGCAGTTCTCATCGGATGCGGTCCGATGGGAACGGGGATGGAAGAGACTTATCAGTTGACCAGCGCGTTGAAGCATCTTGAGTATGGCAAGCATGTCGCGGTCGTTACCGACGCACGTTTTTCAGGGGTCAGCACCGGAGCCTGCATAGGACATGCGGGTCCCGAAGCGTTAGCCGGCGGTCCGATCGGAAAGTTGCGGGATGGAGATCTTTTGAAGATCGTCATCGATCGGAACACGCTCGACGCATCGATCGAATTCATCGGATGTGACGGCGAGGTCTTCTCACCAGAACAAGGGGCCGAAATTCTCCGGCTTCGTTCCCCTCACCCCAACTTGCATGCCGACAGCCGGCTCCCGGAAGATACCCGTCTGTGGGCCGCGTTGCAGAAGGCGAGTGGTGGCACTTGGGGGGGATGTGTCTACGATGTTCAGCGGATCATCGACGTATTGGAAGCAGGAGAGAAGGCTCTTTTCGAACAGCGATGATTCTACTGCTCGATAACTACGATAGCTTCGTTTACAACCTGGATCGGTACTTCAAGCAGCTAGGGCAATCGACGTTGGTCGTCCGGAGCGACTCGATGTCGGTGGATGGAATCTCCAAGCTCCATCCCTCCGCGATCGTGATCTCTCCCGGTCCTAAATCGCCCGATGATGCGGGTTGTTCGATGGAGGTTGTTCGGAGGCTCGGGGGGACGGTTCCGATTCTTGGTGTCTGTCTGGGACATCAAGTGATCGGCCAAGCGTTCGGAGGGCGCATCGTTCGAGCGAATGCTCCGGTGCACGGAATGGTTTCGTCGATCGAGCATACGGAGACGAAGCTATTCCAATCGATCCCGAGTCCTTGTGAAGTCGCTCGCTACCACTCCCTCGTTATCGAACGGGAATCGATGCCGATCGAGCTAACCCCGACGGCTTGGACGGCTGATGGGATCGTGATGGCGATCGAGCACCGAAGCCTTCCGATCTACGGAGTCCAGTTTCACCCCGAATCGATCTTGACGGAGTTCGGTTATCAACTGTTG
>CAYMXM010000915.1:0-1555 GCA_964394065.1 uncultured Pirellula sp.
GCGTCGCGAGTGCACGTAGCCCTTGTCGGGAATATCTCAGGCGTCGGGTGGCACGTCCCTGAGGCACGAAGGGCGTGCTGCGAGACCTGGGATGGATGTCTGGTTGCCAGCGCTGTCCCTAGCTTACGCCACGGGTTGTGATTTTCGGGCTTCGCTATGGTCTCCTAAACCTGATTCGTTCGATTCGTAAGATTCGTGGTTAATACCTCTTACGCCACGGCGACTGGGGTTACGAATCCTTCGGGTTTTACGACGAGGACGGAGCAGTCGACGAGATTGAGGATCGACTCGGCGGTGTTGCCGATGAGGAAACCAGGGATCCCAGTTCGGCAAACGGTCCCCATCACCAAAAGATCGACATCGATGTCTTGAATGAAGTGGGGGATCACCTGCGCGGGTTCCCCTTTGGCAACGTGGGGCATGTAGAGTTCGATACCTGCCTTCTTGACCGCTTCTTTGAGGAGCCCCAGTCGACGCCTTGATTCTTGATCGTAGATCTCGGCAACCGCAGCGTGGGACAACCCGCCACGCCCTAGAATCAGAGATTCTCCCAACAAAGCCCAACCATGAACGACGTGGAGTTCGTCATGCTTCTGTTGCGCAAACGCACTAGCGAGCTGGAGGATGGTGGTGTTCAAGTCATCGTGGGCATCACCCACCAAAACCGGGTCGATCGCCGCGAGGATTTTCTTGAACTCTTTCCGCTCCCCTGGTTTCGTAACCAAGAGCGGAATCGGACACTTGCGCATCAACTGAAGGGAGGTCGTCCCGAACACCCTTTCCTTCAGCCCCATCTTCCCTTCCGCGGTCATGACCACCAAGTCTCGTTGGTGGGTGAGCCCGTCCCGCACAATCTCTTGCGCAGGGTCCCCGATGAGGAGACGATATTCCGCAGAGACCCCTCGATCGGTGAGGGACTTGGTCACCTCTTCCAAGTGGGCTTCATGCTCGTGCTGAATCAAGTCTTGCAAGCGAACCGACTTCGGACCGATTTGAAGAAGAGACTCCCCGAGCGTTTCGTTCTTGAGAACTTGGAGGAGCGTGACTTTGGCGTCATTTTCCTTGGCCAGTACGACCACCCGTTCCAAGGTGGAGTCATCGCAGGGGTATACCAAAGCAATGTTCTTGAATCGTTGCACAAAGGACTCCTGTTTTTAATTCAGCTGATTTCGAAGGTGTTTTTTGGGATAAGGGGGCGTTCCGCGAAAAGCGATTCTTGCCGCGACGCGTGTTGAACGCGAATTGTGTACCGTGATTTCGGATATGAAGTTAACGAATTGTCGCAGCCTGCCAAAGGTGGATTCTTTGCAGGGAAGAGAACTTCAGGAAAAGAGCTGCTCCGTATCAAACTGTCTCAAACAAAAATCGATTCGCGCCAATTCGCTCCGACTACTCGAAAGAAACGTGCCAAATTTGCGCATAAAGGAAGGTTGGGGGCTTAAGCCTGCGCTGTCAAAAAGTTGGGGTTGTGGGGATTTAGCTTTGCGCAAGTTTTGTTCCCCGATTCGCTTCATGTCCGACTGGGGCTCGTCCCCGTCGGACACCGCTTTGGCGT
>CAYMXM010000916.1:0-1555 GCA_964394065.1 uncultured Pirellula sp.
GTGCCACCCAACGCCTGAGATATTCCCGACAAGGGCTACGTGCACTCGCGACGCTATCCCTCGCTTACGCCACGGGTTGTGATGGGGGACGCTTCGCGTCCCTCTCTTCCTCCTCAACTCTCAACTCTCACCCCTCAAACCTGATTCGTAAAATTCGTTCGATTCGTGGTTCATTCCCCCCTCCTACGCCCCTACTGCAACTCGCGCAAGTACTCGATTGCTTCTTCGAGTTCTGGTGCGGGGTAGCCAGGGACTCGGCCGTCTCGATCGCACTCGGCGAGCAAGACGAGGTCTTCGAAATACTCGCTCTGGCGCAAGCGTCGCATGGCGCGGGCGCCGAGTGACTTTTCGAGAACTCGATGCCCTTCCATGTGATGCTCGATCAGCCAATGCGTTCGTTCGGAGATGAGCCCTTCCAAAGCCTCCAAGCCTGCACCGACATGATCGTCTCGATCGATCCCTTTCCCCACATCATGCAACAACGCTGCAAGAAGGAGCTCTTCGTCGTAGGGAACCTCGTTCCTTGCTAGGTCGAACACTTGCAAACTATGGTACAAAGCGTCCCCCTCCGGGTGAAAGTCGCGATGTTGCTTCACGTTTTCCAACGGGAGTAGAAGAGATTCAAAAATCTGAAAACGGTCGGGAGCCTCCGCAATTTCTGCCAACGCCTGTTGCAAGTCCATCGTCGGGTACTCCAACTCCAGCAATTGCACCAATTGACGGATGCTCGCCCTCTCGATGGCTTTCCCTGTGATCGAACTTTTGAAAACAACCCGAGATTGAATCGCAGGGTAAATCGTCAGCTCAATCGGCCATCGATCGACGATATGAATATGCGTGTAAGTTCGTTGCTCACCCGCTTTGGTGACTTGCTTTCGTTCGATGTCGAATACCATCCCTTCCTCTTCTAAGACGCTAGCGATCGATTCGATGCTGTCGCTGAAGAGATGGAGATCGATGTCCGAACCGGAACGAACGTGCCCTGTTAAGACGCTTCCAATGAGTCTTGGTGTGAACTGCTCTAGCAGATACATCATGTGCAATGCGAGGATCCGCATTTCACGCAAATTATCGAGACGCCGGCTCCCTTCGTACAGACGGGCCAACATTTGAACTTCGTCCCGTATCTCGCGATTTGTAGGTAGTTCCGACGGCTTCACCCAACCACGGCAAATCTTCCGAGATGCTTTTTGCTTCGCCTGAAAATATTCAGACTCTTGACCGTGATACATCAAACAAGCGGCTTCCCAAGCGATCTGCCGCCTCAGCTTTGAAGTTTCCAAAGAGTAGCGCCATTAAGCCCAATAGTCGGCGCAGTGGGCACGAGAAAAAATGCGAAACGCAATTGAACCGTTAGCATGAACGAATTTAGATCCGGTTGCAAGGGGGATTCCTACAGCAAACATTCTTCAAACTTGGTACGCTTAGTGGATGAGGGTGGCCTGACGCATCGGCGCGAACATGAAGTGTTTGGGTAGTTTGGCCGACGCGTAAGCGAGCCCCGAAAATCACAACCCGTGGCGTAAGCGAGGGACAGCGCTGGCAACCAGACATC
>CAYMXM010000917.1:0-1554 GCA_964394065.1 uncultured Pirellula sp.
AGCAGATTCTTAATGCGCAGCGCGTGCTAGGACGCCAAAGCGGCGTCCGACGGGGGCAAGCCCCGATCGGACGGAAACAGCTACTGTGGAATCAAAACGCTCCTCCACGCCCATCGCTGCGCTCTGGGCGTGCCACCCAAAATTAGGATTGAGCGCGTTTCTACATTACACCCGCTTCGAGGTTTTTTCTTGCAACAATGCGGCGGCGAAACCGATGGTGTCGAGTCGTTCGCTTGCGTGCGATTTCATCAATTCGAAATTACCGGATAGGGTTGCCAATTCGATCAGGGATGGGGCGATTCCAAACGGACGCATCTTTGGCGGCATCCGTCGGATCAAGAACTCCATCGCTTCGGCAGGACGCCCTAACCGGGTCAACAAATCAGCGTAGGTCTCGATCGCAATGGGACCGTGCTCGTTGACATCCAAGCTCTCCGCTTTTTGCAAGAACAACCGACAAGCCCCGTCGACTTGTTCACCTAATAACGCTTTGAACAAAGCGATCGACATAGGATAAAGGTCTGCAAAAGGCTCGTCGCTCGGATATTGGTACTGAGCGTGAAGCTTCTTTCCATACTCCGCGATGTCGAGCGCTAACCGAATCTGTTCAAGATCATCCAGTACGCGTGCGAAACGAACAACCGATGCGATGTGGGTCGTGTCGAGATGATACGATCCATCGTTGAGAAGGGTTGGACGAGATTGAAGGAGTTTTTCAATCGATCTCTCTCCTCGCTCCGGATGTTCGGCGGGCCAACTTTCCCGTCTCGCTAGGTCCGCGACTACGTTGGTAAGGAGTTCTTGGTGTAAATGCTCGACCAAGGCCCCGACGGCTACTTGCTGATCCGCGCGGCCTCGCATCGCGACGACGCTATCCATCATGGTGATCGTGTTGCAGGTGCCTCGCATCTCCAGTGAGAGTTCGGTCCCTCGTTTCACATCGATTCCCTCCTGGACTAGCAAACCTAAGAGCATATCCAGGTTCTCTGGAGTCGCTTCGATCTCTCGTAACGCTTCCGCAGTCGCCTCTCTGTCTCCCACAGCCCGCATGTACATCCACCCCTCCTGAAGGGATCCTCTCTGGAGCAATGCAGACCCAACCTCTTTGCATGACTCGATCAAACGTCGATCCAACTCGTCTTGGAGCGCCGGAGGAACTCCCGTTTCAGCACCATTCCCGGCCACTCCGTCCAGTTGCACCGCTGGGAGTCCCAGGTCGATGCGATGGACCATCTTCAAAGCTTCGAAAAGCTCGGAGTAGCGATGCTCTCTCCTCATCTCTTCAACAAGGACTTGGGCAGCCACCAAGGGGCCGTGGGTTTCGAGTTCACTCTTCAATCGATCGAAAATGGAATGGTTCAAGGGTATCGCAGGTAGTTGGAGGAACTAAGGATGTAGGCAGGGCCGGACGGTGAGGGGAGTCGCTAAATAGGATATAGCGAACTGGGCGTTGGGAAAATGGGCGTTTCCTCACCGTGGAATGAGCTGACGTATCGGTTCGAATGTAAGGTGTTTGAGATGTTTGGCCAACGCGCAAGCGAGGCCCGAAAATCA
>CAYMXM010000918.1:0-1551 GCA_964394065.1 uncultured Pirellula sp.
CTCTCCCCTAAAAGGGGCGAGGGGAGCGGATATCTAAAACGGTCGAGCTGCGGACGTCCCCCCCTCTTCTTCCTCAAGTCTCAAGCCTCACCCCTCAAGCCTAACTTGGGATTTTTTCGCCGCGGATTAGGTCGTCGAAGGTTTCTCGGCTGCGGATTTGCTTGAGCGTTCCGTTCTCAATCAGAATCTCGGGGGCTTTGTAGCGGCCGTTGTAGTTGCTCGCCATGACGAAACCATATGCACCGGCCACTTCAAGAACTAAGTAATCGCCGACCGATGCGACCGGGAGCTTCCGCTTTGCAACGAACCCACCCTCTTCCTGCGTAAAGATGTCTCCCGACTCGCAAAGTGGACCGCCAACGACGACATCTACTTCAGGAACATTCTCCTTCGGAGTGCGATGGACGATCGAGATAGGGTGGTACGCGCCATAGAGGATAGGTCGCGCGAGATCGTTGAAGCCAGCATCGAGGAGATAGAAAAGATTCTCTCCCATCTTTTTCACCGCTCGAATCTCCGCGATGAGATACCCACTTTCAGCAACCAAATAGCGACCAGGTTCGATCTCCAGTTGGAGTTTGTGCCCGAACTTCTCTTCCAATCGCTTCCGTGTCGCATCCCAAATGGCATAGTACTGTTCGAGATCGACATAGCTTTGTCCTGCTCGATAAGGAACCGGCAGCCCGCCTCCTGCGCTGATCGTCGTGATCGTTCGCCCCACCTCTAAAGCTACTTTTTCTAACGCTTCTCCCACTTGAGATAAGTGCTCCAAATCGGTCCCCGATCCGATGTGCATATGCAGGCCGGTGATCGAGACGTTATGCAAGTCGGCTCGACGAAGACACTCGATAACTTGATCGTGCCAAATACCGTGCTTCGATTGCGGACCACCGGTATTGGTCTTCTGGCTATGCCCATGGCCAAAGCCGGGATTGATTCTCAATGTAACACTCGCACCTGGGCAGATCTCTCCCAATTGGTCGATCATGTCGGGAGAACCGCAGTTCACATGGAGTTTCAACTCTTGCACTAGGCGACGTGCTTCGTTGTCGAAGACATCCGCAGTGAAGACGATACCGTGAGGTGAACTGTGAGGATCGAAGCCCGCAGCCAATGCGCGTCGGACTTCGCCGGCACTCACCGCGTCGACCACCACACCGAGCCTTCGCAAACGATCCAAGATGGCGATGTTCGAGCAAGCTTTCTGCGCATAGCGGACGACGTCGAACATTGCCAGGTCTCGCACACGTTCCTCGATGACCGCCATGTCATATACATAGGTGGGAGTTCCGAACTGGTCGACGATATCCGAAACGGCGATCCCTGCGATCGTTTGGCGAAGTGTGGAAAAGGAGCTGGTTGTTGATGGCATAGTTGTAGGATGAAAAAGATGAAATTTGTTAGAGGAGATGCGTCACCCTCCCCTAAGATGCGTCACCTTCCCCAGAGGGGAGGCGACGCATCGGCGCGAATATAAGGTATTTGGGTTGTTTGGTCGACGCGTAAGCGAGGCCCGAAAATCACAACCCGTGGCGTAAGCGAGGGATAGCG
>CAYMXM010000919.1:0-1548 GCA_964394065.1 uncultured Pirellula sp.
TGGCCAAAATCCGACTCATAGGCTAGATACTAGGGCGGCACATCTGGATCTCAGGCCTCCAGGAAATCCATATGTGTCGCCCTCCGGGCTTGCGGAGATATCGGTCTTCTATCCGGTGGTTTACACCACCGGCAAAGATGTGCCGCCCTCCGGGCTAAGAGGATGCAAAGCATCCGATATCCTCTCAAGTTTTCCTCTGCGAACCTCTGCGTCCCCTGCGGTTTAAAGGAATTATCCAGACACTCAAAAAAATACGTCAACCCCAACTTTTTGACAGCCCAGGACTGGCCCCCAAGGTGACCCGCCAACTTGGCCAATGTTACTAGCACTTCAACCCCTCACCCCCAGCCCCTCTCCCCTAAAAGGGGCGAGGGGAGCAGATACCTTAAAGCGCGGCGCCTTCTAGGGCACCAAAGCGGTGTCCGACGGGGACGAGCCCAGGTCAGGTCACTCTGTTACCCCTTGGCGCAAGTCGCAAGTAGTTTGGAAAGGCTAGGTAGAGGAAAAATCCGGCTAACCCAATACTGCCGAATAAGTAGTACAGCGGAATAGAAAAGCCCGCATCTCGTATTTGAACTCTTGTCATCGCACGGTGGGGTTGATCCGGTAGATACTCCAACTCGACCTCCTCTCCGATTTCTCGGACCGTCGTATAGGTGGTCGGAATGGTTACCTGGTGTTCTCCCGAATCGGGTACGGTGTAGCGAACGGTTACCTCGTCCGGGAAGGGGCCTTCGGGTTGAGCGTCAATGACCGATCCCACCACGGCAACCGCTTCTCCCCATTCGGTCAGGTCGCGGTATGCAATACGAATAGGTATCGCCGTGAAGACGACCGCCAACGCAACGAACAAGAACTGCAGTATCCGTTTCCGCAATCGCCCCAGCAGGCGCGGTTGTGGGGGTTGCAGGCGCAAGCGAGGTAGACGAGTCGGCTCTTCGGTTGGCTTGGCATTCAACGCGAGTACCATCGATTGAGAATCCAATCGACCGCAGCCAACTCGGGGAGCTTCCCCCTTCCTGCGAATGGCGATGGCATGAACATGATTGTCAAGCATCACCAACCCGACGGCTTGACTAAGAATCCACAATGTAGCGCAATCGAGATTCTGCTTGTCGTTGCTGCGCCGCAATCTCTTGGAGTCGTCTAATGGCTTCCCTTTTTGATACTCCTCTTCGATGCTCACCAAAGACCACAACGTGTCGTCGTATCCCTGAACGTCGAACGGCAACAAAGCCTCGGCCAGCGTCAGACCGATCACGGGCTGCCCGTCTACTTGATGGTCTTTATCGTAGAAAACGATCTGCAAGAGTTGCTTGGGGGAGGAGTCATCGAAGTAGAAGGTCACTTCCGGTGCATAGATATCGAGAGTGTACCCCTCCTCATCAAGGTCATACGCGTGGCCGTGGTTGGCCAGCGCCGCACGCACTTCATCCAGCGTGCTTCCAAGCTGAACATTGGCCCATCCGTGGCCGGGAACAATCTCGATATCACTCGCATACATCGTCAAGTTAATTTCTGTTGGACGCTCATCGCCGAACTGCGTAA
>CAYMXM010000920.1:0-1541 GCA_964394065.1 uncultured Pirellula sp.
TCGTACTGAGCATTGATCCGAACCTGCTCCTTCCCAGCCGTATCGTCCATCGACAATTCGTTGTAGCCGGCGCCTTTATAGGTCTGCGACTTGAGTCCAGATCGCGTCTTTTCCGCCGGTAGGTCGAACGGGGGCATCGCTTCGTTGTGGTAGACTCGGCCGGTGATGATAGGCCGGTCGGGATCACCGTCTAGGAACGAGACGATCACCTCTTCGCCAATGCGTGGGATCAAGATCCCACCGAAGCCACCCCCGGCGTGGGACTGCGATACCCGGATCCAGCAGGAGGTTTTCTCGTCCTTCTTCCCCTCGCGATCCCAGTGGAATTGGACCTTCACTCGGCCAAATTTGTCGGTGTAAATTTCCTCTCCCGGCGGCCCCACCACCATCGCCGTTTGAATGCTCGCGATTTGCGGCTTCGGGGTGATCCGCGGTGCGCGGTATTGCATCTCCTTCGGAACGCAAGTAAACCGGTTTTGATACCGAGCATCGCTATCGCTGGAGGTCAATCGTCCTGGTTGCGAGGCGGAGTGATAGACCGAAGTGATCAAGTGCTGATCCCCCGCTTCACTAGGCAACGAGTGGTGCGACTTTAATTTGAAGACGTGTCCTGGGGTAAAGGTCTTGCAGGTACTCCCCCCTTCCACCGTGTTGAACCGAATCTCCTCCTCCTCCATCCGGCGACTCGCTTCCTCTTGACCATCTCCTTTGGCTTCATAATCGTTCGAGTAGTCGTAGAGTTCGTAACTGGTGTTGTTGGTCAGCTTCACGCTCCCCCCGCGGCTCGCATTGACCTTCAAGCTTGTCGAGGGCTTCTTGAAATCGTAATCGGTCTGCTCCACCTTCCCCGATACAAATTCGTACGCATGTTCCCAGTGGGTAATGCGGTCCTTGGTGATATAGGTTCCATAGGAACCTGGGGCTTCCACTTCCGACTCGATGCACTTCGGGTAATTGCTCTTGTCGGACATCACCAACGTGTGCTTGTCCTTTTCGTGCGTGAAGTAGTAGTAGACACCGTAGCGTTCCAACGTACGGGAGAGGAATTGGAAATCGGTCTCCCGATACTGCACGCAGTGCTCTACTTTGCGACTTTTGAGAATCGTCGCGACGGAGGTATCATTCCATGGGTTGACGTGCCCGTAGCTTTTGACCCGTTTGATCACCTCGTCGAAAACCTCCTGAATCGATTTCACCTCCTTTTCCGGGAGATAGACAAAGGACCGCGCAGCGCGCGTCATGAACCAAGTCCATGGAACGACCCGAATGCGGTAGACTCGGGAAGGGGTGGGGTCGCTACCGGTTGCTTCGGTTCGGTCTCCGGCCCAGAGGTGGCTGATGTAGCCATGGAAGAACCGCGGCTCTTCCTCTCCTCGATCGAGCCGAACCCCAAAGGGTTGGCCGATCACTTTCGTGGGAGTGAGCGCTTGCTCGGGGGAATCGATCGTGATGAAGAACTCGAAGTTCCTGGAGATTTCCTCGCGTCCGTCGAACTGAGTGATGACCGCTTCCTGGCCGAAAAGATCGGACGATAGGATTTC
>CAYMXM010000921.1:0-1538 GCA_964394065.1 uncultured Pirellula sp.
ACGGGTTGTGATGGGGGGGACGCTTCGCGTCCGCCCCCTTAACACCGATGCGTCAGGCTAGGCTGGGGGTGGCCTCATAAAAAGATCGTATTATGGGTAGGGCTGGAAAGATCTGGATTTATAAACTGCTACGAAACATTTGTGTGTCTTTGAATCGCAAAGCGATGATCTTGGTTTGGAATCGCGTAGCGATGGCAGCCCATAGCCGCGGGCGTGAGCCCGCGGTTGCCCGGTCCACATGGTTTTGAGCCGCGAATGCGGCGGCAGCACCGAACCAATTCGAAGGTGCTGCCGCCGCATTCGCGGCTCGAGAAGCTCATTGGTTCGGAGTCCGTGGGCTTACGCCCACGGCTATGGGCTGCCATCGCTACGCGATTGAAAACCGGACCTCTTACGGGGCACTTACAACCAGGCATCCATCCCAGGTCTCACAGCACGCCCTTCGTGCCTCAGGGACGTGCCACCCAGCGTCTGAGACATTCTCGACAATGGCTACGTGCACTCGCGACGCTGTCCCTCGCTTACGCCACGGGTTGTGATGGCGGGACGCTTCGCGTCCGCCCCCTTACCACCGATGGGCCAGCCCACCCCGGACTTCCCCATTCTTGACTTACGGCCCAGGCTAAGGCGAAGCCTTCTTCTTCCTCAAGTCTCACGCCTCACCCCTCAAGCCTGCTTTATCGGATTTTCCCCTCCAATCCGCCCCTTCCTTTTCTTTCCTGTCAGGGGCCTTGAGAAAAAATCTCCGCGGGTTTGAAACCTCAACCTAGCTTTGCCATCGCTTCTCGTTGCCCCCTCGGACTTGTTTCCAATGCTTAACACGGTTGATCTTGAGTATCTATGCGTCGCGGCAGAGATCACAACCGCGACACTCCTCCTTTCGCTGATGTTCCCAGGAAAAGTGAAAACGCCTTCGGCACCTCCGGTGAAGAACAAAACCACCAGCGAGATCTCGCTAGAAACGATCCGCTCGACGTTGCTCAGCGCGTATCTTTGCCGAGGGCTCGCCGTTCTTCGAGGTGCAAATCTCGACATATTCCGAAGTGGCGATCTTGATCTAGGGGCAAAGCTGGAAGAGGCAAATTGGATCGATCGCATCACCGGTGAAGCAAACCAGCTAATGGCTTGTGCCTTTGTGGACAAGTGGCTGGAGGTAGAGAGCGGAGAGCGAAAGGAAGCGAGCGTCATGCTGCTAACTTTTGACAATCATCATGAGTTGCTGGAGCAGCATGGAGCGATGCAGATTGAGATTGCCATCCGCAGCGTCGCGATCCAACTACGCGAACGGATGGAGCCAACGGCGATCATCGCTCGATTTCCTCCCGATAAGTTTCTCGTAATTCAGTTTGGTACCGCACCGGAAGCAATCCAGGAGCAACTCATTCTCGTTAACGACTCCCTGCGTGACGACTCGGGGATACCGACCACTGTCACTGGCTACATCATGGGAGTCCCCGAAGGAGACGTAACCTCTGAAGATGTCCTTACCCTATTGGAAAAAGGGCTGACCGAGACTCTTGATGCGAGAGGTAGCAGCA
>CAYMXM010000922.1:0-1530 GCA_964394065.1 uncultured Pirellula sp.
ACGCCTGAGATATTCCCGACAAGGGCTACGTGCACTCGCGACGCTATCCCTCGCTTACGCCACGGGTTGTGATGGTAGGACGCTTCGCGTCCTACCCCGGCAAGGCATCTAGGCGCCAATAGACGTGGTTGATATCCCCTTTGCGAATTCTCTGGTATCCAGCGGCTTCGTCGACGAAAGGGCCGGCGATCAATCGGTCCGATCGGAGTAGGTCGATCCACTGTTGCGAGGAGCCTAAGGCGCGAACGACTGGTTTCATCGGGCTCTCTGCGTTGGTTCGAACGACCACCGCTTTGGTTTGATCGTCGAGAACGACCACCGTACCGATCGGGTAGATGGACATGCCTCGCATCATGGCTTGGACGGTCATAGGGCAAAATCGCCCTCGAGACGCGTGATTCACCAAGTAGGCGATCGCATCGGAGGGGACTAACTTGTGAGATGAGTTTGACTCGGTAAGTGCTATGTATGCGTCGTTCAAATTGAGGATCACCGCTTGTCGAACCGTTTCCGAGAGTCGAAGCCCTTTCGGGAAACCAGTTCCATCCGCCTGCTCGTGCACTTGGGAAATGGTCTCTAACACTCGAATGGGTAGCTCCGCGCAGTGCTGAAGCAACTCCGCCGATTCCAACGGGTGGCGCCGATAGGCTTGTAGGTCTTCCCCTACAAGGGGGCGAACACCGTTGTGCTCTAGAATGCGTGGATAGCGTGCTAAGCTGCAATCGTGCAACAATCCGGCTAACCCGACCTCGAAGGTATCGCGAGCAGACAACCCCTGGCTGAGGCTCGTGATGATTCCCAGAAGGGATAGCTTGGCAGAACGACGCGCCAACTGTTCGACGAGCACTTGATCCTGTCGAGACGGGTGGGTCGCCAATGTGGCTAGAGCGGCTGCCAAATCCTGCCCGGCCGTCTCGACGAAATCCTCAACGCTTCGGTTTACCTTTTCCGAATCGATTGGCTGCCGAGCACTTAAACATCGGAGTGCCTCGGCAGCAGCCACTTGCGTTGCCTCGATCGCCTCGTTGAGCTCATGAACAATTCCTGGATCAAACGAAGAGGTGAGAACGGATCCGGCGCGCACCGTGACCGATTCATCGGTGCCACGTATCCTTACCGAAGTAATCCCGTGGGCGGCGAGAGTCTCCTTAAGCTCCTTATGGATCGGTGTCCCCGAAACATGAAGTACTTTTCCGGTTGGGTCGAGAAGGTCAAATCCAAGAACGGTCCCCACCTGCAAGTCTGACGTCGGGATGACCCAAGTTTGATCGCTCATGATCTACCTAGCCAATTTCTTTGTGAATTCTCGGAATGGCGTTAATGCTTCACAGCGTTACCCCTCAAAGATTCCGTCACCGAAATCTCGTCCCCGAGCGCCAGGACGTTGAGAAGAATTTGCGGGGCGATCCAGCATATGAGGTTTGGGAACAACGCTAGTCTCCGACCCTTTGACTTCCCCCTCATCGGGGGTGGCGTCGGAGTATTCGTCGTCGTATCGAGACTTGTAGCCTGGGAGCTTAGCTCGTTCGA
>CAYMXM010000923.1:0-1521 GCA_964394065.1 uncultured Pirellula sp.
ACGCGGTCGATTTCGGAGCGTTGGTTTTTCATGTGGAGGTGGAATCCGGTTTCGACTTTGCTGATCTCTCCGAAAACCTTTTCGAACAAATCGACGATTTCTTGGCGAGCGATCTTCCCTTCGTCGTCGCCGGTGATTTCGCTGCATCGTCGGTAGTAGTCGATCAGCTCCCTCGGGTGATTCTCCATCAAATAGTGAGTGAGAGCCCAAGCAAAACCGTAGGCGTCGTTCGTTTCACCAAGGTCCTGCGACGCGTCGAAGAGTACATCGGATACGAGGAGGTGAAGTGATTTGCGGCTATGGTCGTTCGCAACGCTTCGATACCCCGCCAACCGTCGTGAGTTCACCGAGCCAACACCACCCCATCCAGCCCCAGCGGGGGTTTCGAAGTAGCTTGCGAGCCCCTCGTGTGCCCAGGTGAGTCCGAGTTTGTCGCGAGGCATGAGCCCGGTGTTTCCTGCAAGCTGATGCGTTGCTTCATGCGTGACGACTTCGATATCCGCTTCGTCCCGAGCAATCTTGACCAGCAAGTCCAGAGAGTTCGCAAGATGGGCAACTTCGCGCGAGCGCATCGTTCCGCGTGCTTGATTCTTCGCGCGTTGTAAACCGTTGACGAGAGATTCCAGAAGTCGCATCTCCTCCGTCGTTCCTTGATCGTAGAAAACACCGACGTTGTCTTTCGACGACCAAAAACCGGAGGTCGATTGAAGGGTCGGGTCGAGCTGCGTTGCATAGCGCAAGTAGTCCTTCTCCTCAGCGAACAAGAGAATCATCATCGGTTCGGTCGGTGGTGTGAGAACCTCACCGAGGAATGCAAACTTTAGCATGAAAGATTCGTAGACCAGTTCAAGAAGTTCCAATCGTCGAGCGATACGAGATTTGGGAGCGGTCTCCAACTCTTTCAAATCGTGGAGCATCACATAGTGAGCGCTCTTGACGCATCGCATCGAGGCTTGGCCTGTGATCTCTCGCAGTTCGGCTTCCGCTTTGTCAAACCCTTCGATAGGTCGTTTGATCAGTTTTCTCGCTTCGATCAATCGCTGTAAGACCAGATGGTTTGGATTGACTTTGTACGCAGCCCTGCAGCTGTCGTAAAACTCACGCAGCTTTCCGTGTTTGAGCGCAAACTCAGCGGCTTCCAAGTAGTCCTCAGCTCGCTTTGACGTCCCTGCCCAACTGGTGAGCTTTTTGTACTCCTCCATCCTCGTCGGGGCTTTGACGATCGTCGCGTCATCCCGGGACATTGCAATGGCGGGATACCCCGGATAGGTGAATTGAATGATGTTCGCCGTTTGCCCCTTCGCTTTACCCTCCAAAACGAGCGGAATGCGAAGCCCTGGAATGTTGTAGATGACGAAGTCCGCATGGCAGAATCCGCCGAGCAAAAAGAGAGTTACGAGAAGGTAGGAGAAGGCTAGACGAACAAGGGAACGATGGAAGTGCATGAACATCCTCGCAATGTGGGCAACAGGGGGTGTTACGGTCCGTTCCAATTGTAATTGGTTGAGTGGGAATGAACCA
>CAYMXM010000924.1:0-1511 GCA_964394065.1 uncultured Pirellula sp.
GACGAGCCCCGGTCGGACAAGAAGCGAATCAGAGAACGAAACTTGCGCAAACCTATGGGCGAAGCCCTCTTCTTCCTCAAGTCTCAAGCCTCACCCCTCAAGCCTGGCTCGAAAACGGCTAAAATCTAAGTGAGATAGCATTTTGCGTGGCAATTTAGTAACTAGTAGCTGAAAACCCAACGGAAATTCAGCGACTAAAACCGAGATGAATCCAACGACTACCCATTTTTCACTTCCGACCATGAACTGGCAGCAGCGGGAAGCTCTGTTGTTGGCTCCTTACGCTATGTTTAGTTTCCGAAGTGAAGGACGCGAGTTCCCCGAAGCGTCGCATCCTTATCGAAGCCCGTTTCAGCGAGACAGAGATCGGGTTCTTCACAGTGCCGCGTTCCGTCGCCTCAGTGGTAAGATGCAGGTCTTCACGGGGGACATGGGGGACTATCACCGGACCCGGTTGACCCATACTCAGGAGGTTTCCTCTCTGGCGCGCACCCTCGGTCGAACCCTTCAGTTGAACGAGGATTTGATCGAGGCGATGGCCCTCTTGCACGACATTGGTCATCCACCCTTCGGACATTGCGGCGAAGACGCTCTCGATGAATGCACCCATGAAGTGGGAGGATTCTCGCACAACCATTTTGCTCTCGAGTTGGTGACGAAAGTGGAGCAGCGATACACGCACACCCCGGGTCTCAACCTGACCCGTGAAGTACTGGCGGGGCAGCAGTTTCGAACCGATAAAGGGTCCGGGCGTGCGCCGATGCTCGAGATGCAGATCGTCGATTCGGCCGACAGCATCGCCTACGATGCGCACGATCTCGATGATGCGTTGAAGCTCAAGCTCCTCACCTGGGACCAACTCGCAGGGCTCAACATGGTTCAGCGGGCGAGCCGAATTCACTCGCTGGACAATGCATCCGAAGCGAACCGTCGCCAGATGTTGGTCTATGCGTTGCTGGATGTGCAGATGCATGCCTTCATCGCGAACTCCGTAGAGATCCTGAGCGAATACCAGGGGCTCGATTCCTTGGGGGTCCAAGATCTCGGTGTTCGTTTGATGATGTCTCCTGAGATGGAGTCGGACAAGGAGGAGCTCGAAGAGTTTCTGTTCGAGCGAGTCTACCGCCACCCCCGACTCGCCGAGATCCGAGTGCGTGCAGCGTCGCGCATCCGAGAGATGTTTCAGCTTCTAAAGGACCATCCGAACCGACTGCCTCCTCGCTTTCAATCCTGGATCGAGACCTGGGGGCTGGAACGAACAATCGCGACCTACATCGCAGGGATGACCGATCGGTTCTGCGACGATCAGTATGTTCAACTTGTCGAGCTAAATCGAGACACCGGCGCCGATTGGAGCTAACACGTGCCCCGGGCGTCCCGCCCGAGAAAAAGTCGGTCTCAGGAAGAACAGGGTGATGAACCACGAATCGAACGAATCTTACGAATGAGGGTCGAGGGGTGTGGCTTGCCCTGGGCTGTCAAAAAGTTGGTGTTGACATGGGGGCTCGGAC
>CAYMXM010000925.1:0-1509 GCA_964394065.1 uncultured Pirellula sp.
GGGAGTTGCTAGGTATCTGCTCAGGGTGCCGATGTTCTTGATGAATGTTTCGGAGCGGATGATTTTGTCGGGGGCGCTTTCTCCTTGGTGCCTGGAGAGTTTGCCTGGTTCCACCCAAGCTCCACGGCTGTCGATTGTCTTGATGATGGGAAGGATTTCCTTCTCGTTCGGTCGCTCCACTTTTTTGGGAAGTCGCTGTCGGGCTCCATACGCTTCCCGTTCTTTGGAAGAGAGCGATTTCACTTTGTCGATCCGCTCGGCTAGCTTATTCAGACCGTTATTTGCGATGAACGCATAGTGGGTCGGTAGGTCGCTGTCGTCGTAAGTAAGGACGTATTCCTTCGTGAAGTACAACGGACGATTGGTTTGTAGTTCATAGAATCGCGCGAGCTTGCCGCTCGGCAAAACAGACTTCGCGAGGTAGTTGTAAGCTTTCTCAGCAGCGTTCAAATACTTCGAATCCCCTGTTTCTTGATAGAGGAGGACCAGTGTGTCGACGATCCTTTGCGATTCGCTTCCCGATATCGCAGGGGGTTCGAATTTTCGGGCCCATGCGGGATGCATTTCCAAGTTGTATTGCTGCGCCCAAGCGGGTTGCGGTTCAGGCATCTGGGCGAGGAGCAAGAAGTCTCCACCTTTGATCGCGGATTGTCGATATCGATCATCGCTATAGATCGTAGAGGCTGATAGCATCAAACGAAGGGTATCGATCATCGTGTTGTCGTTGAGTGTATAGAAATCTTTGTAACTGGCCGCCGGAAAGGTTCTCGACCAAGAGTCTGGATAGCTGGCGGTTTTGATCGGATAGTCCTTGGGATTGGCGGGGCCTTTAAATCTTTGCGGCCACCCACCGTTCGGAAATTGGTTCGCAAGCAATGCGTCGAGCGCATAAACCGTCGCTTCGTGAATCTTTGCATCGTTGAATTGGAGCGCTTGATCGAGATTGGCTAAGAACAGGATCGCGGATTGCGATTTATTGTCGTCGAGGGTCGAGTAATTCGCTGCATTGGGTTGCGCCGGTCCGTCGACTCGATAAGCGCTCTTCTTTCGGACCTCGGGATCGAAGTCGATGCTGTCCGCCCAACCGCCACTATGAAGCTGACCTCGTATTAAGGATGCAGCGGTCTCCTTGGCTCCGTCGAGCAGCGCCGTTTCACCGGTGAGACGATGCGCTTCGAGATATGCCATCCCTACGGCGGGCGTTCCTGGGGGTTCGATCCATACCGTTGAGTTTCCAACGGCGTTCTCCCCTTCTCGTAAAGTTAAATCCGGTGCATAGCGATAGACGTAACCACCTTCAACGGCGACTTCCTTCCGGAAGAAGTCGACACTCTTGAGCAAAACCTTTCTCGCTTCAACCGCCAGTGCTTCATCCGCGTGAAGGGGCAGTTGCGATTGGAGAGCAACGATACAAACGCACAAGCATTGAATGATGCGAGGGATCATAAGACGATTCGTCATGGTGATGTATTTCCGTGGAGGCCCGAGGTGAGGAATAGATCATTGTAA
>CAYMXM010000926.1:0-1504 GCA_964394065.1 uncultured Pirellula sp.
AGGGCTACGTGCACTCGCGACGCTGTCCCTCGCTTACGCCACGGGTTGGGATGGGGGAGAGGCTTCGCGTCCCCCCCCTTAGCTCCTCTGCGTCCCTGCGTCTCCGCTCCCCTGCTCCTCTGCGTCCCTGCGTTCCCACCGAACTGGTATATTTTTCTTCTATCAACCGCGAAACAACCAACTACAAAGACACTGGCCATACTGAGCTTCGGCATGCATATCAATGGAGTGGAAATAGAAGATACCTTTGCCGAAGCGTTCGATATGACGGCGACCCGGTTGGTGATCACCGCCGCTTCCCATCGATGGGCTTTGCATGCTGCGAATGCTCTAACGGGCTTCGCGACGAGCGTGATCGGTTGCGGTGTCGAAGCAGGGATCGATCGACAGCTCGACGGAGAAGAAACTTCAGATGGTCGACCCGGCTACTCGGTTCTTCTCTTCGCCGTCTCCGGTTCGGAACTGGAGAAGCAGATCGTTCGCCGCGTGGGGCAATGCGTTCTCACCTGTCCGAGCACCTCGGTCTTCGGGGCGATGTCGGGAGAGAAACGTATCGCGCTCGGATCGCAACTCCGCTATTTCGGAGATGGTTTTCAAATTTCCAAAGTGATCGGTGACGAACGCTACTGGCGCATCCCAGTGATGGATGGTGAGTTCGTTTGCCAAGACACCGTCGTCCGACAGTCTGCGGTCGGAGGTGGGAACTTCCTCGTCATGGCAAGGACTCAGGCCGGGGCCTTGGAGGCTTGCGAACGTGCCGTTGATGCCATGAAGAGAGTCCCCGATGTGATCACCCCGTTTCCGGGAGGGGTTGTGCGGAGTGGTTCCAAGGTAGGTTCGAAGTATAAGATGCTTCGAGCATCGACCAACGATGCTTATTGCCCAACCTTGCGAAACCGAACCGAATCGCAAGTGCCCGAAGAGACTCACGCGGTCCTTGAAATCGTGATCGACGGACTTCGCCCTGAAAGGATTGCCGAAGCGATGCGGGTCGGTATGCAGTCGGTCTGCGCGGTAGGGCCAGCCTGCGGTGTCCAACGGATTTCTGCTGGGAATTACGGTGGGAAGCTTGGGAAACATCATTTTCATCTACGCGAGATACTAGCCGATGCGTAAGCGAGGCCCGAAAATCACAACCCGTGGCGTAAGCGAGGGACAGCGCTGGCAACCAGACATCCATCCCAGGTCTCATAGCACGCCCTTCGTGCCTCAGGGACGTGCCACCCGGCGGCTGCGCACTTAAGATTTCTGCTCCCTTCGCCCCCTTTGGGGGAGAAGGGCTGGGGATGAGGGGGCAGCGGTTTAGTAAACGATTGTCTAGTTAGATCTCACTTCTACCCCTCACCCCCAGCCCCTCTCCCCGAAGCGGGGCGAGGGGAGCGGAGATATATAACGCGGTGCGTTCCGAGACTAAAAACACGGAAGTTATTTCGGGACTGTTCCTTAGCAGACGCGCAAGCGAGGCCCGAAAATCACAACCCGTGGCGTAAGCGAGGGACAGCGC